>JAYEHI010000025.1:0-17086 GCA_034659455.1 Campylobacterota bacterium
TAGACATGTACACAAAAATGCTCACAAACATAGAAGATGCGAATCTTCTAAACTTCTACCATGATGAGTATAGTTTTGACTCTGCAAAAGCGCATCTCTCTCAAGGCTCACTCTTTGGCGATAGAAATATTCTTATCATCAAAAGTACAAAAAAAGTGCCTAAAAAAGAATTAGACATCTTACTAGAACTCTGCGATAAAAACCCTGACAACATTTTCGTCTATGCCTACTATGGAACTGACCATAAAACATACAACAACAAAAAAGCCTTTGCAAAAAGCAAGGCTATGAGCGTGAGGTTTTTTCACCCTAAAGATTATGAAGCACAAAACATCATTCTCTCCATCGCTCAGGAAAAACAGGTAAACATAGATAAATATAGTGTCGCTCATCTCTTAAGTAGACATAACGGCGATGTAGCATTAGCGTCAAACGAGATAGAAAAGTTTCGTGTTTACGATAGAGCCATTACTACCAAAGACATTGACACCTTAGTCTATGGACTCGCCGAAGTCAACATAGACGACTTCATAAAAAAAGTTCTTACTAAAAAAGAGTTTAAAGAGGACCTTCAAAGCATACTTGAACATGGTGAAGATGAGATTAGGGTCCTTACAGCCATCACATCATACATAACTCAGCTCTATATGTTTAACATATATATACGAGTAAATGGTGCCCCAAATGCGATAGATATACTCGGCTACCCTGCTCCTAAGTTTGTTGTCGAGGAGAAGTCGCAACTCTCCTTGAAATTCAAACCACCTATTTATGCCAAACTCCATGAGCTTCTCCTTAATAGCGAGCTTAAAATGAAGAGTGCTCACATAGATAAAACCGCTATTTTACTCTCTACCCTTATAAGAGTTCAAAAACTACTTTGATGGAAAACATAAACTAAGTCTCAGCACTCTTAGACTATAATGACAATATTAAATTTCTCCATTTAAGGAATTCCCATGCGTGGTTATAAAGTTTTTGCTGGTTCAGCAAGTGTAGAGTTTGCTGAGGAAGTCTGTCAACTTTTAGATGTTCCAGTAGCTAAAGCGGATGTAAAAAAGTTTAGCGATGGTGAGATTTCAGTGCAAGTCTCTGAGTCTGTTCGTGGTCGTGACGTTTTTATTATACAGAGTACAGGAGCACCATCAAATGACAACTTAATGGAACTGCTTATCATGACAGATGCTCTTAAGCGTTCATCTGCTCAAAGTATTACAGCTGTTGTTCCTTACTATGGTTATGCAAGACAAGATAGAAAAGCCGCTCCTCGTGTTCCTATCACTGCTAAACTTGTAGCAAATCTTTATGAGACTGCTGGAATAGATAGGGTTGTTACTATAGACCTGCATGCTGGTCAGATTCAAGGTTTCTTTGACATTCCCGTTGATAACCTTTATGGCTCTATCACTTTTGAGACCTACATCAAAAGCAAAAACCTTAAAAACCCTATAATCGCTAGTCCAGACATTGGTGGCGTCGCGCGCGCTAGATACTTTGCAAAGCGCATGGGCCTTGATATGGTTATCGTTGACAAACGCCGTGAAAAAGCGAACGAAGCCGAAGTTATGGGAATCATCGGTGATGTTGAAGGTTACGATGTAATCATGATAGATGATATGGTAGATACTGCTGGGACTATGGTCAAAGCTGCTACTGCTCTTAAAAATAAGGGTGCAACTTCAGTTATGGCATGTGCTACTCATGGCGTTTTAAGTGGTAAAGCTTATGATAACTTAGACCACGGCGAGTTAGATGAGCTAATCATCACAAACACACTTGAGACAAAACCACACAAAAATATCAAAGTGCTTACGGTAGCTCCCCTTTTCGCAGAGGTCATCCGTCGTGTTTATCATAACGAGAGTGTTAACTCGCTTTTTGCATAACTGATTTTTTAAAAATCTATAAAAAGTTTGTCTCTATAAGGTTGAAACAGTGTTTATATCTTTTATAATAAAAGCTCTCTTAATAGTTTTTCTCTTTCCTAATGTTCTTAGTGCAATGTCTGGAGGGGGCGGAAGCACCTTAGTAGTTGATGGCGACCCTAAGTGCACTGATGGATTACTTGGTACTACTTGTGAAAGTTGTGAAGGTGGAGACTACTATGACACAATCCAAGCAGCGGTTGATTATGCAGATAGTGGTGATGTTATTTCTGTTTGTGATGAAACTTATGACGAAAGTGTAACCATTACCACTGACAATTTACTTATTGGGAAGAGCGATGATGCAGAGGGTGATGTTATTGTTAAAAATAGTGATTCTATTTTTAAGATCAACGGAGTTGATACACTTACCCTCTATCTACTTCATCTTGACCATACCAGCGACAAAGCCGCTATCTCCATAGACTCCTACTCTGAAAAAATTACCTTTTCAAACTTATCAGTTAAGTCACAAGATGGCGACGGTATTGAAACAAATGGTGAAAACGCAGAGATACTAGTTACGGGGACTTCTATTGTCGCTGGCAATGATGGCATTGATTTTAATGGCCAGATAAACGATGGGGTTTTCATTACAGATACAAATATATCGGCAACAGATAAAGGAATTACCGCTAATGCTAATATCAACGGTGGTGTTGATATAAATAACACCATTATTCTTGCAGATAATAAAGGTATTAATTTTGACAATGATGTCGATGGTGGAACCAGCCTAAAAAATACTCAAATTACAAGCAGTGATTATGGCGTTTATTTTAATAAAAAAGTCAACGATGGAATCGAGGTCTCTTCGGTCATCATTCACTCATATGATGCAGCGATGGAGTTTAATGAAGAGATAAATGGAGGGATAGCACTATCTCAAAGCACAATTCAATCGGATAATGATGATGGCATAGACTTTAACAAAAATGTCAACAGTGGTGTTAGTATTACAAATATCAACCTTATCTCTGCTGGAAATGGCTTGGAGTTTGATGGAAATATCAATGATGGCTTAACTATATCTGACTCTAATGTCAGCGCTCAAGGAAAAGGCTTTGAGTTCATGGGTGAACTTAATGATAATATTGAGATAGAAAACATATCAATTATAAGTGCACTAGATGGAATTAATTTTGGTAATGTAATCAACGATGGTGTCAATATACTATCTAGCGACATTAATTCTACTGATGCTAGAGGTATTGATTTTCAAGATAATGTTTATGGAGATTGTAAAATAGACGATGTCACCCTAACAGCTAAAGGAAGGGCTCTCTACTTTAATGACAAACAGATTACACCTACAATCACAGACTCAAACATTACAAGTCTTAATGATGATGCAATATATACAAAGAACAAAGACTCGACTAAATTTACATTAGAAGATAGTTGTGTATCTACTAACAAAAATGGGGAATTCGCATTATGGATAAATAATAGCAGTACTAATGCAGAAGTTAGTGGAAACTGCTTTTATGCCACCGCGGTAAATAGATTAGCTAAAGCTAAGAAAAATGGAAATAGTGTTAGTGGCAATTACTGGGATAACAATATTGGAGATTACACTCTAAATAAGATAAGCGATACAAGCACTCTTGGAAGTTGTCCTCTTAATTGTGTAGACGACAATACAAGTTTCACCCCTGAAAATAAAAATTATAAACTCGATGCATGGGACACATTTAGAGACATTTCCGATAGAAACATATCTACAAAAATAGCTACGGAGAGTTTCAGCCTTAACATCAATGCACTCGATGAAAACGGTACAAACTATCAAGAGTTTAATGGAACTGTTTGTAGTTGTATCGATACTCAAAACTGTTTTAAGAATTTATTTTTAGAACACAACAGTTCTATTCAAACATCTCAAGGCGATCCAAATTTTACTATAGATAAAGCGACTCAGAGTGTAAGAGTAGATATTCATTGGCAAAAAAATGTAGACACTACCTGCCCCTTAACTACTGAAGACAACTCTACTCTCTCTAGTGACGAGTTTGCAATTCGTCCTAAAAGTTTCTCTTTTTCACTTCCTTCAGAAGCTTACGCTGGAGAAAATTTCATTATAGATTTTAATGCTTCTAGTATTGTTGATTACAACGAAACCATCAATAACTCATTTCTCATAGAGTCTAATATTACAAAAGTTGGATGTAATATTGGTACATTAAATATAGCTGATTTTAGCTTTCTTGATGGGAAAAAAGAGAGTGTTGATGCCAACTATACAAATATAGGCGACCTGAACATCACGCTAAAAGAGAAGCTTGGCAGCGAATACGCTCTTGTAGACGCGGATGATTCTAACGACACAGTCCGACTCATAGAAACGTTTAGTGACATAATCTCTATACAACCTTATGAGCTTAATATAACTCTAGCAGAGATGAATGCTTCTACGAACACAGACTGGCTGTATATGGCAAATGTAACCGATATGAACCTAAGTCTATTTGCTACACTCCAAGCTAATAATAAGCAGCATCAGGTTTTAGAGGATTTTAATGATAGCTGCTATGCTGAAGATGTAGATATAGACTTCAGCGTTAGTCTCCTAGATGGCAACGGCAGTTTGGATATGAACTACACTCTAGTGAGTGGAAGCTCTCTTTCCGCTGGCTCTACTCTTGGAGATATAAACAAAACTCTAACTATTGATAGATCCAGTTTTGTATCGGGTGAAGCAAATGCGAGTTATGTTTTAAATGTAGACAGAAACTTTAGTACTCCCGTAAACCCCTTTGAAGTAAAGGATATGAATGTGACCATAGCTACCTCAGACGTAGCAAAACATGAGAATAACAACTCAGATACTAGCTCTTTTATATTCTACTATGCAAAAATTACAGCGGATGACATAATTACCCAAAAAGAGGATGTTGAGCATTTTGCGGAAGTTGAAGTATATGATGCAAACGGCTCAAGTTACGTAAGTGGGTTTACACAGAACTCTCTGAGATGGTATAGAAATAGTAATCACGATAGTTCATTCACTGATATAAGCGAGATTGATGGGACAGAAAGTTCTAGCCTAGATACAGTAGATATAAATATAACTTCCTTTAGTGTAGCTAACGGTAAGATAGATTTCAACATAACAAACAGCGATAAAAAGAGTTTCTATATGCATATAAAAACTCAAGATTGGCTCTGGTACATCCCATCCACTTATGGTAGCGAATATGATGACACAACTGGTTCTAAATGTTTAACGCATCCATGTTTTAAATATAGTCTCAAAAGTAGTGCTACGTCTACGGGCGTCAAAAGTGGTGAGTTTAAAGGAACTGACTACACTATACCCTCTCGTGGAGATTATGAGAAAACCGGTGTGAAGGTTTTTAGGTAAACTCTATGAGACATGGATTAACACTTGTAGAGCTTATCTTCTCCATGGTCATTATAGCTATAGTCTTTACCATAGTGCCAAAAATAATCTTCGCGTCAAACAAGTCGCTACAGCTCTCCATGAAAGAGGACGCCCTTTTTAACGCCTACTCGTTAATGGGTTCCATTATTCGACTTCCTTGGGATGAGAACAGTTTAGTTGATGGGAAAATTTTAGGTACAGATGCTAATGGTGCTTGTAATAATACTAGAGTTGGTGGGTTTATAGGTTCAAGAAACTGCATAGACAGCGACTTAAACGCTTCTACTATCGGTAGCGAGAGCGGTGACTCTGACGATATAGACGATTATCATGCTAGCACTATAGACGTAAACAAAACGGTAAGTGGCGTCAACAAAAACATATACGATATAGACGTTAGCGTAGAGTATGTAAATGGCAACTATGCCGGTAGCGCAAATACTCAAGAATTAAAAGAGGTTAAAACCACTGTCTATTCAGGTGCCGACAATCAAAAAATGAGTGGGTTTAAAGCAAGCTTCTTTTACCACTCTGCAAACCTTGGTCAAACTCAGATAAAAAAACGGGCTTGGATACAGTGATGCGCTGTAAGTTTTCCAAGGCGTTTACGCTTTTAGAGATGATATTTGTCGTTGTTATATCAGGCGTTTTAGCTATAGGTAGTTTCAAAGCTATGCAATCACTCTATATTAGAAGCGCAAAAGCAAAAGCCGTTACAGATATGAGTCTTCGTTCTCAAATAGTTTTAGATCAAATAGGAGTCATGCTCTATAACCGCATTCCTAACAGTATCATAGGCTCAAATCCAGACTGCCAGCCCATTAGTGATATAACTTCAGAGCAACATGTGCTAGAGTGGCTTGGAACTATGGAAGACGACCTTATAGAACGAAAATATGATGGTTTTGTTGATATTGAGAAGAGTGATAAAGATAGTAAAACATTAGTTACACCAGATATTAAATCTATTATGGAAGATAAGGATTTAGACGATAATATAAACTTAGTTTTTTCAGGTGCCTTTGATGGTGGTACAGAGTCAATCAAGGCTTGCAGTGGTGCCTTTGGTTATCATGGTGCTGCTGACGACCTCTCTTTTGATGTAATCATCGAAGATAATAAAATAAAAATAGATGGTGATCAACCAAAATATATATATGAAAAGTACTACTTAACAGACACTGCTTATGCTATTACTAGAGGCGAACATATAGCGGATATTACAAATTGTAGCACTGTTGATAGTGAAAATGACTTTAAGGACTTTAACAACACTCTCTTTCTTTTTTATAATTACCAACCATACAATGGTGAAACTTATTGTGGAGATGGAGGTGCGGGAGATGTTAGCATATTAGCCGAAAATGTAACTGGATTTGAAATTTTATACGAGAATGATTCTATTAGACTACAACTTGATATGACACAAGAGATTAGAGGCTCAACCGCAGTTCACCTCTCTAAGCAGAAGGTGGTATTTTGACATACCGCATAAACTCATCAAAAAAAGCCATAGGACTTCTTCAAGCTATCATGATGATACTCCTTGTGAGTGGAATGATGATTATAGTCTTAAAATATGCGTCAATATCGGCTAAACATACTCAAAACTCTTTTATAAGAGAACAGGCTGAACTTTTTTTAAATAGTGCTATTGAACAAACTCTTCTTGAAATCTCTCTTCACCAAAGAACTAACAACAATTGCTTACCGTCATATTCACCAAAAAATCTCGAAAGAAGGGGTATAACATATAGTGCTAATATAGATATAAAAAAATATTATCTTCAAAAAGATAGTGATGATTTAAATATATGCACAGATACTACAGGAATTGATGTTGTCTCCATTGGTTCTGGCAGTGGCGATAGTCACGGTATGGTACTTCTAGAGATAGAAGTCACAGCTAAAAAAGAGAGCGATACAGTGGCAAGAATCTTAAGAAGGACACTACAGCAACCATGAAAAATGCTTTCACTCTTATAGAACTTGTTTTTGTTATTTTACTCATTGGCATAATGGTAGCTGTTGGAAGCTCAGCCTTTAAGCCCAAATACCTTCAAGATGATACAAACTTTATTGTAGCAAAAATTAAAGAAGCACAATTTTTAGGTATTGGTTATGAGCATCTTAAGTTTGGTGGTGATTCAGTTGGTCCTGACTACAAAACAGGATGTATATATTTTAAAGATACTAATCTAAGTGAAGGGGCAAGTAGCTCAAATCAAATAACATATAAGATTCATATAGAACTCGATGAAGATAGTGACCTTTATGAACAAACAATTTGCTTCGACTCAAAAGGAAGACCTCACGAAGATGATTTTAATGGAACGATTTTAGAGGAACAAAAAGTGCTTAAATTGACATATTCCAATCAAAGCACTGAAATTGTGATAGAACCAATCACCGGTTATGTTATAATAAAGTAATAATAACGAAAATTTTATAGGAAGCAGCATGATTAAAAATGAAGTACTTTTTATTATTGATGAAAATAGAGAGTTCCTCTTTGATGGTGTAGCGTTTAAAGAAGCTCCAACAAAGCCAAAAGGGTACAGTTGTGCTTCTGTCATCAATTCAGAAGATATTCGCACCTATGGATTCAAAACACCAAAAAACACTTCAGATGAAAAAGTAGAAATTCAAGCTGAAATGAAAATGTATGAAGAGGGTGGTCTTGATTCTGAAATAGATTTCAGCATTAGCTCCCTTACAGTTGCACTAGAACATGATGATAGTAATTTTATTGAATCTTATGCTGTAGAAACCTCTACTCTCGAAACAACATTTTCAGATATTGCCAAAAAACATGGCGAGTTAAGTTTTCTTTTTCCAGCGGCTATAAGTTACCAGTCTCTCTACACTAGTGAACTGCTTGAAAAGAAGAATGATCTTTTTATCCACTTAGGAGACGAGAGCTCTTTTGCTGTGATATTTAAAGAGGGCCACTATATCTCTACTCGTACAATTCCCACTCTAAGCGAGATAGGAGAAAAAATAGGAGGGATAGACGCTTCTGCTATGCGAGAAATTTTATCTACAAAAGGGGTACTTGACGAACTCTATACTCCTGATGAATTTCTGAAAATGACTGACACTCAAGAAGAGCTCTCTAAAATTGTTGAGAGAATTGCACATGCAATAGGTCATAAGCGTGGTGTATTTAAACTTGAAACCATAGATAGAATATTTTTAGACTTTGAAGCTTGTGATATTCCAGGGTTCTTAGAACTTTTCAACTCTTATGGTTATGAAGAGAGTGCAAAAGAGGCTCTTGATCTCTTTGAGTCTGTAGACGTAGGGATGAAACACTACGCTATCAATGCACTCTATGCACTAGGTGCAGTTGAAGAGAAAGCGAACATTCTCAATCTAACAATTTTTCAAAGACAACCAGCCTTTATAAAAACACATGTAGGTCAATTTTCTATGGTTCTTCTTCTTGCTATAATCCTCTCAGGCCTCTATCCCGCTTACGCGATGTATACACTACAAAACTTGGAAGATGAAGAGAAGAGCTTAAATGCTTCAGTGAAAAAAATGGAGCAAGTCACACAAAAGCTCTCTCTTGAATTAAAAGAAAAAAGAGTTCAAAGAGATGAATTAACCAAGAAAAAACAGAATATTATCGCAGAGATACGATCCTACGATAGCATGATTAACTCTTTAGAAGATATTGATGAGAGTATTCGTTCACGTCAACAGATGATGAAAGACGTCAATATAGTAATGAAAAAATACAAACTTTCATCGAAAAATATGGAGATAAAAGAGTCTAAATATATGAATGTACAAATCATTACAACATATAACCAAAGAGATAACATAGCAGAGTTTATTAAAGAGCTCATCTCACAAGGCTATTCTCATGTTCAAACAAAAAAAGTTGAAAAGAATGAGACCTATTATGAAAGTTTCGTGGAGATCTATCGATGAATGAACAGTTAGAAGATTTAGAAAATCAGCTCCAAGAGATGCCTGCTAAAAAACGTAACTTTATTTACGTCTCCATAATAGCTCTCTTAGTGTTTATGAGTTGGAGTCTATTTGGTGAAGATATGAGTTTAGAGATTGACTCCAAAGTAGAATCGGTTGAGTCACTGCAAACTAAATTGCAAAAGAACAGCACTAGATCTTTAGAAAAGGCTATTAAAAATACAAAAACAAAAACGCTTATATTAGAAGAAGAGTTAACAAATCTTCATTTTAAAAATCAATTTGTTATCGCTAAACTAGAATCCGTTAAGTTTATATTTTCTGATGAAATGGGGTTAGCTAAAATTTTGGACGATATTTTAAAAGAGTCCTTAAGAGAATCAATCGACATAAACTATGTTAGCACTATAGAAAAAAATGAGCGAGAGACATCTCATGTGATTAAAAAAGAGATTTTCACCATTAATGGTTCAGGCTCTTTTAACAACATAATGAACTTGGTACAGCATATAGATAGTCTCAATGCTCTTTTAAAAGTTTCAAATTTCAAAATTTATATAGATGAAGAGGATAACACTAACTTTGACTTGAATGTATCAAACTACGGAGTTAATTTATGAGACAATATCTTCTATTTTTTATATTTAGCTCATTGCCACTCTTTGCAGATGTAATAGACGTTCAAAAAATTGCACTAAAAATAGACAAAGTACATAGTTCAAAAATATCGAGCACACTAGACTACAGAGTCTATGACCCTTTTGCTACTGCAAAGCCAATCTTAAAAAAGAAAACTATTATTAAAAGAGTGAGACACAAAAGCATTGTCATTGAAACAATTTTAAATAATAGAGCTTTTATTGAGAAAAAATGGTATAGTGTAGGTGATACCATTTATGGACAAAAAATAAAAAATGTCCGAAGAGATGGTATTGTAATTCTAAAAAATTATAAAAAAACTTTTATACCACTTAAAAAAAACACTAACATTATTAAAATCAAGGAAAACATTAAATGAAACTATTAATTTTAATTTTTTTAACATTTAGTGTGCTAAACGCCACAAGTAAATGTAAAGACACCCTATTTAGTTTTGATATTACAAAAAGTAATAGCAGCGTTAAAATAGTTGATATAGTAGAAAATCTTGCTCATCAATGTAAGTTCTCTGTAAAGATCAAAGACGCTCAAGCAAAAAAAGTACTAAATGACAACCTATACCTAGTGCATATCAAAGACTATACATTAGAAGAGATGTTTGATTTTCTTTTTGTACACAATAATATGTTTTACGAGTATGATGATCAAAGAGCACTACTCAACGTATCCTACCTTGAAACACGCTCTTTTGTTATTGACTATATCAATTTAAGTGAGCATACCACAGACTCTATAAAAACCATTACAGTCGGTGCGTCGTCAAATCAAAATGACACTGGAATGAATGGTGGTGGTAGCAGTAGCACTTCAAGTGGTGGTAGCAGCGGCGTCGGCTCCTCCTCTGGAAATTCAGAGAACTCTAATGGTGCTAGTAACTCTGACGCAACGACTATTATCTCAAAATCAAAATTTATGTTTTGGGATAATCTTGCGCAAGAGATAGATGTTTTACTTTCACGAGATGGCGACGCTATAAAAATAAATAGTAAATCTATCATAAACCCTGAAACCGGAATTGTGACAATCACGGGAACACGCTCACAAATAAATCGAATTCGAAAGTATATAGAGCACATTAAAGAGCGCCTTCATAAGCAAGTGCTCTTAGAGACAAAGCTGTTTGAAGTTACATATGCTGATATACAAAGCACCGGTATTAACTGGTCTAAACTAGATGTCCAACTAAGTGGCTCGGCAGGGCAATCTTGGACAAACTTAGGAAATAGCTCTGGGTACTCTTTTGCGTATGATTTTTCAATGGATGGGCTGTTTAATTTTTTAAATAAATATGGAAATGTGAATGTTCTTTCGACGCCTAAAATACTTACGCTAAATAACCAGCCAGCAGTGATTAATGTTGGTAAACAGATTAACTATAGATACCAAAATGGTGCCTTAAGCACCGCAGGAGTAGGTCCTTCTTTATCTAACACATATGTAATAGACTCTGTATTCATTGGCTTAACTTTAAATATAATTCCTGAAATAACAAGTGATGGTTTTGTCATACTGAGAATAAATCCCGTTGTAAGTGAAAGAGATGAGTTTGACTTAACGTCAAGTGAAACCTCTGATGTAATTGATGAAGATGGAGTACGAATCATGCCTCCAGATATCAAAATCAAACAGTTGTCATCCATTGTAAAAGTAAAAGATGGTTCTAAAGTGATTGTTGGTGGTCTTATCTCATCTTCTAATCAAAAGCTAAGCACTGATGTTCCGGTTCTTAGTAGTATTCCTCTAGTGGGATTAATGTTTCAAAGCGATGATATCATTACGATTAAAAGAGAGTTGGTCGTTGTAGTTACACCAAAAATAATAGACCACACTAAATTCCCATCACTAGAAAATGTTGAAGAGCTGCTAGATATGAGTGAAAGTGAAAAAGAAATAAAGGTCAATACAAATGAGTAACTTTGAAAAAGCTTCTGAAGTTTTTGATACTACCTTTAATGAAAAATACTATTTTGACAGCCTGAACTCTTCGTATGCAAAAGCTACAATTTTAAAAACAATAAACACAGGTAAAACACCTCTTATTTTTCTTCTTGGTGAGCCAGGTGTTGGCAAAACCTATATGTTACACCTTGTAAAAAAAGAGCTTAAAGAGAGTAAAAAAATTCTCTCTTCTAGCGAACCATTTTCCACTGCTGAATCTTTTTTACACTTCTTGCTTCAAGAAGAAAATGTAAGTAAGGATTTGTCTCTAAGTGAACTAAAAGATTTAGCAGTCTCAACTTTTACTGATATCGATAATCTAATAATGATTGATGAAGCACAACTTCTAAATGAGAGTGTTTTAGAGTATATCCGAGTACTTTCAGACAGTGGAGTTTTCTACTTTTTAATCTCTATGCACAAAGAGGAGGGAGAGCTCATCGTCAAAAAGCGGCATTTCGCTTCAAGAAATAGCCATAGCGTTATTTTGGGAGTTCTCAAAACTGATGAGATACTAAAGTTTATCAAGTCTCAACTCTCTGAGGATGAACTTTCAGACTTAAACACTCTCTTTTCTCAAAAACAGGCAAAACAACTAGCAAAATTCTCCAAAGGCAACTTTAGATTAATAAAGCAGTTGCTCAAGCACTCTTTTTCCATTATGGACTACGCTAGCAAGGCGGGTCATGCTAAATTCACATTACCATCTAAGTGCGTTATAACCATGGCCGCGATAGACATAGGAATAATAAATGCATAATAACTTTGAAACACTTCAAAAAAAATGTAAAAAATATCATTTAAAAAACTCCTTAAAACTTATACTCCCTACGCTATTAACTACTGTAGCTCTAATTGGTCTCTATTTTTTCATAAACAGCGACACTTCCTTGCAAACAGAAGCTGTAAAAACTCAAAATACTACACAGCAACTCAAAATGCCTAAGAAAAAAACAGCAGCCATACCAAAAGAGACTTCAAGCATAATGCCAAAATCAAAACCCATAGAGACTCAAAAAACAAGAAAAGATCTCCAATACTCTTTAGAGCTGGATTATGACTACTCGCCTCAACCTGCAAAACAGAAAGAACAAGTAAAACAAAAAGTAGTAAAAACTCAAAAAAAAGTAGCAAAGGCTCCAGAAGAGATAAAAACAGATAATACTCAAAAAAGCTCTTTCAAAATGTCTTTAAAAAAAGTTGACTCTTTGAAGAAAATGTTATCGATTTATGAGAAAAAAGAGAACTACGACTCAGCACTTAAAATCGCCGCTAAATATTATGAGAATAAAAACTACACACAAGCACTTTTGTGGAGTAAAAAAGCAAATATCTTAAATAAAAAAGACGCTGGTTCATGGATTATATATGCAAAATCAGAGTATGCAAAAGGTAATAAAAAAAGAGCAATAGAGATTATAAGCCTTTACCTTGGAAATTCAAAATCCCCAGAAGCCTCCACCCTACTTCTCTCTTGGACAAAAGGAGAATAACGTATGTTTAAAATCTTTTTACTCTTTAGCTTTATGTTCACTCTCGCTCAAGCAGACATATACCAAAAATTTGCAACTTATTTGCATGCAAAAGATTATAAACACGCTTGTCGCACAGGAAGCAGAATAGTCTACAGTGGTGAAAAAGATGAAAAACTTCTTTCAGTCATAGCCCAAACATGCCTCAAAAGTGACTCGATAAACATGGTTTCTCTCATACAAGGCAAATTAAGACAGACTCAAAAATCTCGCACTAATGCTGTTGTTTTAGCCTCTATCGCTCTTCAAAAAAAACTTATCTACCAGTTTATGTACGATGGTGTAGATATCTCAACACTTGCTCTTCCTGTAACAGAGCATCCTCTCTCCTATGCATTTACAGCCATAAGAGATGGCAAGTTTGAACTACTATCAAAGCAGCCTAAAATTATTGGCTTCAAAAAAGCGGATTTAGACTATAAGGTGTTTATAGATAAAAAAGACAGAGGAAGAGTAATCATTGAGATAGAAGATTCTCATGGAAACAAGCAAAGAAGAAGGTACTTATAATGATTAAACAGAAACTACGACTCGGAGACCTTTTAATAGAAAAAAATATTATCACAGAAAAAAACTTAATGCATGCGTTAAAATTGCAAAAAGAGTCTGATTTTACAAAAAAACTTGGTGAAATTCTTATTCAAGAGGGCTATACCACTCAAAAAGAGATGGCAAGAGAGCTCTCTGCACAGCTTAAAATAGAGTTTATCGATATATATGGAGAAGAGTTAAACTTTAAACTCATTGAGAAATATCCTATTCATATGCTTGAAAAATCCGAAGCAATACCAATAAAAGAGGATGCTGAGTACATCTATTTTGCAACTTCAAATCCACTAAACTATGACGCACTAGAAGCTTTAGAACATATAGACATCTCAAAACCTATTAAACTTTTTCTTGCCTTTGATGATGACATACGCCAAATTTTCAGTCGTTTAGAGATTATTCAGAGTACAAAATCAATTGCCGAAGAAGTAAAAAAAGAGATTTCTCAAGATCATTACAAAAGCGATAGTGACGAGAGTGCCGTTATGAGGCTTATTAGTATTATTTTAAAAGACGCCATCATTAGAAATGCTAGTGATATTCACATTGAGCCTGATGGGCATGAAGTATCGGTTAGATGTAGAATTGATGGAGTGCTTCAAGAAATTTTCGTTTTTGACTTAGCTATTTACAACGCCATATCCTCTCGCATAAAAATACTAGGTAACCTTGACATCTCTGAAAAAAGAAAAGCCCAAGATGGTCGTTTTTCTATGACGGTAAATAAAGGAAATTACGATTTCCGTCTCTCAACAACTCCAACTTTTTTCGGCGAATCTATTGTTATGAGGATTCTAGATCAACAAAAAATTCTCTTAAAACTAGTCGATTTGGGTTTAGAGAATGAGAACTTGGAGGTTTTTGAAGATATCATCACATCACCACATGGGATAGTACTCATTACTGGACCAACGGGTAGTGGTAAAACGACTACACTCTACGCAGCACTTAATGAGATTAAAAGCATTAAAAACAAAGTTCTAACGGTTGAAGATCCCATAGAGTATCAACTTCCACTAGTCCAACAAGTGCAGGTGAATGATAAAGTCGGGTTTACATTTTTCTCTGCACTAAAGTCATTTTTACGACAAGATCCAGATGTAATTATGGTTGGGGAGATTCGTGATATCGAGACTCTTAATGCCGCTGCTCAAGCTTCTCTTACTGGTCACTTAGTATTTTCTACACTTCATACGAACGATGCGGTTAGTGCAATTAGTAGAATGGTTCAAATGGGGCTGGAGCCTTATCTTATCGCTGATTCTCTTCTTGCTATCGTAGCGCAGAGGCTTGTACGAAAAAACTGTACTTACTGTAAAGAGGAGTACCACCCCCATGTTAAACTTTTAACACAAGTTAGAGATCACCTTCCTGAAAATCCAATATTTTACAAGTCTAAAGGGTGCACTAAATGTGGGATGAGTGGATACAGTGGAAGGATTATGATTGTCGAGATATTAAAAGTAAATGATAAAATATCTCAAATGATATCGGGCAACGCAAGTAAATTTGAAATTGCTAAAGTAGCGCAAGAGGAAGGTCTCTTTCGTCCAATGGTTGGAGATGGTGTCAAAAAGGCGCTTCAAGGAGTCATCCCCTTAGAAGAAGTCATGAGAGTTACGAAAGGTCACTAGTAGATGAAATTTTTTGAGATTTTGTACAAACATGGTAAAAAAAGGGATAAAATAGTCCTAGAAACCCCCAACAAACTCGACGCTATGAAAGAGTTTCATAATCTCGAGCTTGGTGTCATTGTAAAAATGAGAGAGATTCCCGAGCCATTTAGCCTTAAAGTTCAAAAACTTAAAGATAAATACACTAATCCAATCAAAAATACAAAAGTGGATATCGAGAGTTATATATCTGTCCTTAACCAACTCGCGGTAATGCTTGATGCGGGGATGCCTATCAACTCATGTCTATCCGAATCTCAAAAATCAACAGAAAATTTAATGCTAAAAGCGATACTAGATGAAGTCTCTAGCGATGTAGAGAGTGGAACAGGCTTAGCTAACGCGTTTAAGCCCTACTCTAGACAACTAGGAAACCTCTCTATCTCCATGATAGACCTTGGAGAACAGACGGGAACACTCTCAGAATCTATTGCAAGACTTGCCGATATTTTGCAAAACATTCACGATAATCGCGTCAAACTCAAAAAAGCCACAAGATATCCTCTCTTCACAATGATTGCAATGTCTATTGCTTTTACAGTCGTCATTACCTTTGTCGTACCTCAGTTTGAGTCTCTTTTTTCTGAAATGAAGACAGAGTTACCTTTTCCTACACTCATCCTTTTATGGTTAGAGAACGCTATCTCCACTTATGGTCCTTATATTCTTATTGGAGCCGTCTTACTAGCTGTTGTCTACTCTAAAATGTACAAAAACAGTGAAAAAATCGCACTTATGACAGATAAGTTTATGCTCAAAGTTTATATAATAGGGATAGTTACAAGATTTGCGATGCTAGGGAGATTTGTATATATTTTTAACGTTCTAGTTGATGCGGGAATCCCTATAATAGACGCTCTTCGAGCCGCTACCGACATTGTCGACAACAAATATATGAAACTGCAATTTGAGACTATAAAAGAGGCAATCGAAGAGGGAAAATCTCTCTATGAAGGTTTTGTAGATTCTAATCTATTTGAGAGTATGATACTTCAGATGTTAAAAGCTGGAGAAGATGCCGGAGCACTTAATAAGATGCTTGATAAGATAACTATCTTTTATGAGAAAAAATATGATAACATTATAGATAACGTTTCAGCAATGATTGAGCCGATTATGATTGGAGCTATTGCTGGATTTGTTTTAATTTTAGCGCTTGGTATATTTTTGCCTATGTGGTCCATGGCAGAAGCGATGGGTATGTAAGCAGTTTACGGTCACTAGTATAAATAAGTTAAAGAAAGGAAATTAGAGTAATGGAAAACGAAGCGGGAACAATATCTCTAGCGATAATATCGACTATTATACTTGGGTTTACATTTTGGATTATAAATAAGATAAATAATATTTAATCAGCAGTGAGTGTAAAAGTCCCTGCTGTTTCACTATATGCCCAGTGCTTACCTTTACAAGGCTTATTCTCTTTGCACTTTGTAGTACCGCCATCGCTCTTTGAAGCGGGACCTCTGTACTCGGTCCCACTCT
>JAYEHI010000026.1:0-3680 GCA_034659455.1 Campylobacterota bacterium
TTCGTCATATACTCTGCGTTGAAGTTTGACTCACCTGTAACTATAGGCTCATAAACAAGATCAAAGATAGACTCGGCATCCCCTTTTACAACAGCTGGAGCATGCTCAACTATCTCATCGCAAGTGTAAGTAAGAACTGGTGCCATTATAAGAAGTAGAGACTTAGTTATCATCGCCATAGCACTCTGACTCGCTTTACGTCTACTCCCATTTTTCTCATTACAATAGAGTGAATCTTTTGTCATATCGATATACATACCACTTAACTCATTAGCGATGAAGTTGTTAAGTGTACTCATACCTTGAACAAAGTTGTGCTCACTAAATGATTTGTGAACATCAGCAAAAACTGATGATGCAACATCTAAAATCCACTTATCTAACTCACCCATCTCTTCATATGGCGTTAAACTCTCAAGGTCATTGATATTTGCAAGCATTATTCTAAAAGTGTTTCTTAGTTTTCTATAGTTCTCTGAGATTTGCTTTAGAATTCCTTGAGATATTTTTAAATCACCTTGGTAATCAGACGAAGCTACCCATAGACGAAGGATTTCACTTCCGTACTCTTTGAGTACTTTATCCGGAGCGATAACATTACCCTTAGACTTAGACATTTTTTCGCCCTTGTCATCAACTGTAAAGCCGTGAGTAAGAACGCCTTTGTATGGCGCTTTATGCTCAACTGCAGTAGAGAGGAAAAGAGAAGATTGGAACCAACCACGATGCTGGTCGCTCCCCTCTACATATAAGTCGGCTTGGTATTTACCAGCATCATAGTTACGAGATTTAAGAACTGAGTTCCAAGTGGAACCAGAGTCAAACCATACGTCTAAAATATCGCTTACTTTTTCAACTTCATCAGCTTTGTATCCAGCACCAGGGTAGAGTAGGCTCTCTATAGGCATTGAGTACCAAGCATCACTTCCTTGCATCTCAAAAATCATAGCCACATAGTTGAGAACCTTCTCATCAAAGATAACTTCTCCAGTCGCTTTTACTCTAAAAAATGCGATAGGAACTCCCCAGTCGCGTTGACGAGAAATACACCAGTCTGGACGGTTTTCAACCATAGAGTTCAGTCTGTTTCTTCCTGTTTCTGGAATGAAAAGAGTTTTCTCAACTTCACTCAATGCAATGTTACGAAGAGTTGTATCTTCACCCTCTGGTTTTTCATCAACAGAAATAAACCACTGTCTTGTTGCTCTAAAGATTAGTGGAGTGTGTGAACGCCAACAGTGAGGGTATGAGTGTGTAAACTTAGATACTTTAAGTACCGAATCTCCCATAAGTTCTATTAAGTCATCATTTGATTTAAAGATATGACGACCTAAAAAATCCTCCGCGTTTGGAATAAGTCCATCACGAACGATAGTGTTATCAAAACAACCAGTTTCATCAACAGGCATAACAACTTCTAAATCATATATAAGTCCAACACGGTAATCATCTTCACCATGACCTGGAGCAGTATGTACACAGCCGGTACCACTATCCATAAGAACATGTTCACCAAGTATGATACGAGATTCGCGTTTGTTCAGTGGGTTAATAGCTTTACAGTTTTCAAATTCGGTAGCTTTAAACGTTTGAACAACTGTACCACTTAACACTTCATCCTCTATAAGAGAGTTGAGCAACTCTTTTGCAACAATGTAGCCAGTGTCGGTAAGAACATACTCCTCTTGGGGATTCATAGATATACCAGTGTTTGCAGGAATTGTCCAAGGAGTTGTAGTCCAGATAACTGGAGCCGCATTTCCTGTGATACCTAGTTTTACTTTTGCCTCTGCATCTAACTCAAATGCGATAAAGATAGAGTGAGACTCTTTGTCTTCGTACTCAACTTCCGCTTCAGCAAGCGCGGTTCTCTCAGCCCATGACCAAAAAACCGGTTTAGAACGTTCTATTAGAAGACCTTTTTTAGCTACTGAGCATAGCGTACGGTAGATGTTTGCCTCAAATTTATAGTCCATTGTTACGTAAGGTTTGTTCCAATCAGCCAAAATACCAAGAGTTTTAAACTCCTCTTTTTGGATGTCAACAAATTTTGCAGCATGCTCACGACATAGCTTACGAATTTGGGCGGTTTCTAAGAGCTCTTTTTTCTTTTTTCCACCAAGTTTCTTTTCAACTTGCTGCTCTATTGGTAGACCATGACAATCCCAGCCCGGTGTAAAACGAACTGATTTTCCATTAAAGTAGTTATGTTTTACGATGATGTCTTTAAGGACTTTGTTTAAAGCATGACCGATATGTATATGTCCATTTGCATAAGGAGGACCATCATGTAGTGTAAAACTTTCTGCATCTTTACGATTAGCTTTCATCTTTTCGTAAACTTTATTCTCATCCCAAGCTTTATAGCGTTTAGGTTCGTTGTTGATCAAGTTTCCGCGCATTGCGAAAGCTGTAGTTGGTAAAAGTAGTGTCTCTTTGTAATCCATAAATACCTCAAAAAATTGTTATAAAATTATTG
Source organism: Campylobacterota bacterium (assembly GCA_034659455.1). Lineage (GTDB taxonomy): Bacteria > Campylobacterota > Campylobacteria > Campylobacterales > Sulfurimonadaceae > Sulfurimonas. The sequence goes on from JAYEHI010000026.1 coordinate 2,480, forward strand.
CATTATATCCATTATATATTGAAAGTCTGATAAAAGTGCTATAATGACTCCATTAAAACACTATTTTAAGGCTTTATCTCATTATGAAACTTCATTTGATATTTATAGGAAACAAGTTCGTTTATAACGAATCTCTAAAAGAGTATGTGCTTCGTCGTATAGAGAATGAGAGTGATTTTATAGACTCTATTACATATTTTAAGAGTAGTGATAACTCTCTGTTTTTATATCTTCAAGAGAGATTAAATAGTGAAGATAAAATTATTATACTCTCTAGTAAGAAAAACTTCTCTACGATAGGCAAACTTATCTGTACTGCTACGAGTGATAATCAGATACTTAAAGATGGAATGTTAATTCCTCAAAAAGCTTCTCTGTTTGAGGAGAGGTCTTATCTTTTAGAATACAATGGTACTACTGTTAATGTACTGCAGATGGACGAGGGTGAAACTTTCCCTCAACTGCTTATGACTATGCAAGAAACAAAAGCGACTGTACACGTTTTTGAAGAAGACAAAAAGACTCTAGTAAGTATACTTACTCCCATCGCTCAAACATATGAAGTTAAGTTTGACGTAACTAAGGAGATAGAGGGGTGGTTAAAAGTAGATATATCCTCTAAACGCTATGGAGATATTTCAAAGTTTATACATAATGCAAAAAACTTACTTCCAAAAAAGTTGATACCTTCAGCGAATGTGATTGCATATGTTATAGAAAGATTAAGCAATGCACAAAAAAGAGTAAGTTTTGCTGAGAGTTGTACAGGTGGACTACTCTCTTATTACTTTACAAAGAACAATGGAGCCTCTAATATACTTGATGGTTCGCTTGTGACATACTCAAATGATCTAAAAGAGAACTGGCTAGCTGTATCGCATGAGACTCTTGAAGAGCATGGTGCGGTTAGTTATGAAGTAGTATCGCAGATGAGCGAAGGCGTGATTAATGTTAGTAGTGCCGATTACGCACTCTCTATCAGTGGAATAGCCGGAGAGGGTGGTGGAACACAAGAGAAACCAGTAGGAACTGTATATATTGGAGTGAGAAGTTTAGATAAGCATAAAGAAGAGTGTTTAAACTTTAAAGGTGATAGAAATTATGTTCAGCACCAGAGTGCTCTGTACGCTATAAAAATGCTTCTGTTGATTGATAAAGAGACTTTTTTCTAAATTTAGGTTGATTTTTCTTGACATATAAA
>JAYEHI010000027.1:0-3666 GCA_034659455.1 Campylobacterota bacterium
GTGGCATTTGAAAACCTAGATGAAGCTCTTATGCTTAAAAGTTTTCCCGGTGTATACTGTGTGGGTGAAATGCTTGACTGGGAGGCACCGACAGGAGGCTATCTCTTGACAGGAGTTATGGGTCAAGGTAAGCAGGCTGCACAAAGTCTCCTCAAGAGCTTAGAGAAGTAAATATGGAGTTATCTATTGAGCATCATCGTCTCATCATTTCATACAAGGGTACAAACTACTTTGGATGGCAGGAGTTAGGTGATAGTCAACTAAAGCCAACTATCCAATCAGCTGTCCACCATGCACTTAAAAAAATATGCAAATACCAAGACGTCATCATCTCTGCCGCTAGCAGAACTGATGCTGGCGTTCATGCACAGGGACAAGTTCTTAAAATCACCATTCCCATAGTTATAGAGTCTCAAAAACTCTTACTCGGAATGAACTCGCTCTTGCCTGATGATATCCGTATCTTAGAGTGTGAACCTTGTTCTAGTGAATTTAATCCCAACAAGGACTCTAAGAGCAAAAAGTATCACTACTATTTTTGCACTGATGCTATTCATAACCCAGTCCTAAACGATACAGTTGCCCATACTCCCTCTCTTGAGATTGAACTTATGCAAGAAGCTTGTAAACTCTTTATAGGCGAACATAACTTTTCTAGTTTTGCCAAACGGGATGTAAATATGCACTCTAGTTTACGAAGAGTTGTAAGTTGTGAAATATTAGCAACTCACTCTCTACTACTTGGTAGCCAAGTTTACTATTTAGAAATCGTTGGTACGGGATTTTTAAGATATATGGTTCGCTACATTGCTGGTGCTCTGTTTTCTTTAGGAAAAGGGCAAATTACTCTGAGTGATATCAGTGAAGCACTAGCAAGTGACAAAGAGAAAAAAATCAGTTCTCGAGCCAAGTCTAAAGGGCTACACCTGATTGAGATTAACTATTAGAACACTTACACATTAAAGGAACATTATGAGAGGACTTCAAGACGATATTAGCGATATAGAGTTAAAACAGAGATGGAGACTTTACTGGATTCATACTATATTTGAGTTTTCAAGCATTGAACTCCAAAAAAGTTCTTGGTTACAAGGAGAGTCCTCTTTTTATGAGTCTACATCCGCTTATTTTGAGATCTTAGCACTTGACGATGCTTATGAAAAAGCGGTTAAATATGGAAATGTCTCAAAAGAGGAAGCCCAAGCTGCTCAAACCTTTCATACGCTTTTAGTATTTTATGATGAGCCAAGTGAAGACCCGCAAACTGTTTTAGAAGATCCGGAATGGATGGAAGTAGTTGAGACTGCAAAAGAGTTCTGGAGTAAGCTAAAGATGATGATAAGCTCTCAAAAAGAGATAGAGTTGATAGAAAAGCTTGAAAAAGAGTTTTCTTAACTAAGAAGTAGTATAATAAAGGTTCTCTACTTTAAGGAATTAACTTGAAAATTATTTATATACTCATAGCAGCCATACTAGGACTAACATATGGTCAATACTATTATGGTTTCATCTTTACGCAAGACATCTGCCTTTTTGCTGGTATAACACTCATTATGCCGACACTCTTTAATGTTAAGTTCTCTGATGTCACTCTCCTTTATACTCATAAAACAGTCATGATTAAAGGTCTTTTGATAAATTATATTATTCTTCCAGTGATAGCACTTGGAATTGGGCTTCTTACGGACAACTTTGGTATAGCAGCTGGTCTCTTTTTACTCTCTGTTTTAAGTGGAGGAGGCATGGTAATGCACTGGATTAAAAACTCTGGTGGAGATACATCGCTTGGCTTTTTACTCCTCTTTATAAATCTTCTCTTTGTCTCTTTTTCTCTTTTGATGCTTCATCAGTTCGGTATTTACACATCAGAGTACTTTGACGAATCATATCTTGATGGACCAAATATGAGTAACTTTGCACGGGCTGTTATTGTATTGCTGATTGTTGTTCCTTTTGTACTTAGCAGAGTCATTATGTATATCAAACTGCTTAAGAATTTTATCGTTGAAAAGAAGAGTTTTATAAGTCAAGCTAGCATGTATTTCATCGTTTTTTATCTTTTTGGTTTACAGAACTCTCAAACCCTTTTTGAAATATACGACTTTGAACCAGAACTTATTTATATTTCGTTTTTTGCAGTTGTTGGTTTTTATACTGCTGTATTTTTTGTTGCAAAATTTTCATACAACCTTGACTCGCCACAAGAAAAAGCTGCTTTTTGGCATACATTTACTCGCTATATAACACTAGCACTTGTAATAGCTACATTCTCTTCAAGCACATTTGGTGTCTCAATGCTTCTTCCTATAATGCTCGCATATCTTATTCAAATACCCTTTTCAGGTCTTATAAGTAACCAGCAAGTTAAAGGAAAAAAAGATGAAGTACTCCCTACAGTTTAGAATCTGGCACTGGCTAAACGCCATTGTCGTTTTAGGGTTGGTTGCTACCGTTCTTTTAAGATGGACCTTTCTCTCAAAACATACAAATGGTGAGATATTACTCCAGAAACTTTTGGGTTTTAACATAAGTATCACTCCTGAGCAAGGTGTCATTTTGGCAAAAGCACTGCGAGTTGGACTCTGGGAGTGGCATATCATCTTAGGGTATGCTTTTTTAGCTCTTGTGCTCTTTAGAGTCTACCTTTACTTCAGAGACTCAAGTAAGAGAGTGGTGTTTAGTAGACTTGATGCACACCATAAAGCAGTTCATGTTCTCTACTACCTTCTCTACACAACATTTTTCGTCATGGTTGCTACTGGATTTTTTATCTACTTTTATAAAGAGTTAGGAGTATCTAAGGAGTTCGCTCATACCATTAAAGAGCTCCATGAGTTTGTCTACTACTATATCGCCCTCTTTATTCCTCTTCATCTAGGAGGTGTTTTCTTTGCGGATGCCACACAAGAAAACGGCTTAGTCTCTAGTATGATAAACGGTAAAGAGATTACAACTCCTTAAACCCTCTTACGCTATAATCTTGTTTATATTTTAACAAGGTTATAGCTTTGCACGACACACCCACAAAAACACAAAAATTTATCTTAAAACTTTTTCCAGAGATCATGATAAAAGGCTCTTCTGCCAAACGCCAGATGGTAGGACAACTCTACACGAACCTTGTAACCATTCTAGAGAGAATCAACAGTGATATCACAGTTAAAAAGTTCTCAGACAAGATAGAGGTAGTCTCCCCTACTTCTGTACTACCCGAAGTAAGACAAAAACTCTTAGATACCTCAGGTATAGAGCAGATACTAGAAGCGCTACAGTTTGATGAGATGGATAGCCTAGAGAAGATAAAAGTGAAAGTTGGTGAACTCGTAGCAGACTCTCTAGAGGGCAAAACTTTTGTTGTAAGAGCCAAGCGTACCGGAAAACATGAGTTTCGTTCAACTGAACTTGAGCAGACTGTTGGCGGATACCTTCTAGCTCACTCAAACGCCAAGAGCGTTGACCTAAAAAACCCAGAGATTACCGTTCGCATGGAGCTCATAGAGAACCAACTGAACGTTATTACAAACAAGTACAAAGGTCTGAGCGGTTTTCCCATAGGAACGCAAGGAGATATACTCTCTCTTATGTCGGGAGGTTTTGACTCCACTGTAGCCTCTTACCTTACTATGAAACGCGGCATCAAAACACACTTTGTCTTTTTCAACCTTG
>JAYEHI010000028.1:0-3630 GCA_034659455.1 Campylobacterota bacterium
CCCGCTAAAAATGTCAATACATAATAGATATACTCATAAGAGGGTGAAAACTCTTTCTCCTTCTCGTCCAAAAGTTCTTCTTTTGTAAAACTAGGGCTTTTGACCTCAACCCTTATGGCATCAAGTTTTAACTCTTTGACCTCTTTAGACTTTAAGTCCAGATAGTTTACTCTAAGAGGCTCTATCGTAAAGTTGTTCTCACTCACAAAAGCAAACTTTTTTATCCAAGTTCCACTCTCTCCCTCTTTTGTTAAGGCAACTTTTTTACTAGCAGGTTCAGAGAAGATTTTCACTCCTTTTATAGTATAGTTTATACTATCTAACTCAGTGAAGTTTCCATACCCTTTTACCTCTAAAGTAAGATGAAAAGGTTCATAGGCTTCTACAGATAGAGGAGTATTTGAATAACTCAAAGAGAACTCTCCTACTAGATTTTGAGTCGTCTCTAAAACATTTACACTGATAGGCTCTAGCTCCACTGGAGCAGTTGAGAACTCTTCATAGTTTGCATTGTCACGACCTAGTACACTATTTTCTATAGAGTCTTTGTTTGTCTTTTTCATCATGGCATTTAGACTTAGTTTAAATGGACCAGCCTCTTTCACAACAAGCAAAAGTTCATACTCATTTACCTTTTTTCCATCAACAAGCTTTGCCTCTTCACGAAGTAGCTTTAGAGAGTAGTTATCATTGTTAGAAGTTGGGTTAAACTCGACAACATAGAGTTCGGCAGAGTCACTAAAGTGACAACTGTAGTGAAGATATATAGCTTCATTTACATAAGAGTCTTTTTTATTTGTACTCAGACTCCACTTATATGTTGAAGCCTCAATAGTATTTACAAATATAAGTAAAAAAAGTAGTGCTAAAGAGTTACCAAGGATTCTTTTCATTTACCTGCCTTTTGTTTATCAGCTCATACTGTTTAGAGCTAAGTTTTGTTTTTGAAGAGTTTAAACTGAGTCGTGAATTTTGTTTTGACTTTTTTGCTTGGCTGGCACCTGTTCCAGCTTTTGCACTCACTTTCATGTTGGAGCTACCTGCTTGCTTGCTATTTTTAGAAGAGTTCTCTCTTTGTTGTGCTAAATCGCTCTTCTTTTTAGCTTTTTGCACTCCTGTACTCATCACTTTTTCCTTCTGTGCTTCTCTAATGTTCTCTAAGTTTTCATCTGCTTCTTTAGAGTAGGAGAGAGCAAGTGACTTTCTATAAGCAACTCTTGCCTTTTCAAACTCCTTAAGTCTTACAAGTGCATTTCCTTCGTTGAAATAGAGTAGTGACTTGATAGCTGGTTTATGAGACTTGACACTCCTAAATGCCACTAAAGCCTTCTCATACTCTCCACCCTTATACTCTTCTACTCCCTTTTCAAAAAGAACTCTGTTCTTATTTTTCACAAAGTCAAGGAAATCAGCCTCAAGCGAAACTCCAAAAAGAAGTAAAAAAGCAAGAATATGGCGTTTAAGAGTAGTAGTCGCAAGTAAAAAACTCGCTATAGCTAAAAACACGAAGTAGTAAAAAAGTTCTATATTTTGTACTATAGTGACATTTGATTTATAGTGTGCATCTCTTTGAGACTTTAAGGCAGAGAGTATATCACTTAACTCTTTGGTATAAACGCCACCACTTTTTTGAGCTATGAGTTCTATGTTTGTGTTTTCTCTACTCACAACTATATCTTCAAACTCATCTTTAAGGAGTTCTCCATTAGGAAGCTTTAGAGTTGTACCCTCTCTTGAGGCTAGCATTAAGACATTTACAACTATATCATTCTCTTGTGCATAGAGTGCCTCTTTCGTGTAGTCAAGTGCATCAGCCCCATCACTTAAAAGTACAACACTCAGAGTAGGCGATGCAGATAGTTTCCTTGCTAACTTAAGTGCTGGCATCACACTACTTCCTTTTGTCATGATGAGACTCTCATCAAGTAAACTAAAGAGATGTAAAAGTAGTTCAGAATCCTCAGTTAGTGGAGAGAGGACAATGGCGTTTGTAGTAAACCCCACAACCCCAAAACGACTTGAAGAGCTACTATGACTAAGCTCTTTAAGAGACTCTTTTGCAGACTCAAGACGTGAAGGCTTCAAGTCCTTTGCTTGCATAGAGTAAGAGAGATCAACTGCTATCACAACATCGTTTAAAAGTTCTTGTGACTTTATAGGCTCTTGTTCTATAACTGGACGAGTAAGTGCTAGAACTATAAAAACAAAAGTAACCAAGTAACCATAAGAGGTAGCACGTAAGTTTCTAGAGTCCTCTTTAATGAACATTGCCACTATAAAGAGAAAAAGCCAAAGATATTCAGGGTTTAAAAAACTCATTTTCTAAGCTCCCTATAGAGTAGAAAAAGTAAAAAAGCAACTCCTATGAGTAGTGGTGTCTGAAAGTAATAATCTTTGAGTTTATACTCTTTTGAGTCTATCTTTGAAGATTCAAGTTCATCTATAGCACCATAAACACTCTCTAACTCCTTAGCATTTTTTGCACTATAGTAAACACCTCCACTCTCTTTAGCTATCTTCTCCATCAAGGCTGAATCTGCTTCCCCTATGCCTATTGTGTAGATTCTAACGCCATCCTCTTTCGCCATACCAAGTGCATCTTTAACAGAAACAGCACCACTATTATGCTCCCCATCACTTAAAAGTATCATCACCCTACTCTTTGCATGTGAGTGTAAAAAAGCACGAAGACCCATCGCTATAGCTTCACCTATGGCTGTATTTTGACCTGCCATGCCTTGAGTGAGATACTCCAGCATATCCGCGACTATCTCTTTCTCATAAGTGATTGGAGAAGCGATAAAAGCAAAGTCTCCATACAGAACAACCCCAACATTGTCACTCTGGCGTTTGAGGATGAACTCTTTGGCAATCTTCTTCGTGAGTTCGAAACGGGAGAGACGCTGACCATCACTATACTCATCTTCTCTGTCAAATCCCGATGCATTCATAGAGCCACTAGCATCTAAAGCCAAGACAATATCTTTACCGTATCTGTTAAGCGGATTTGACTTATCGACAATTATAGGTGATGCCAGTGCTATGCACAAAAGTATAAAAATGATGATTTTCACTATCCACTCTAGCTTAAAGAGACTCTTTTTAGCCGCTAAAAATTGTAGATGAACAAAGTACCTCTGCTTTAGATACTCTCTACACCTATAGAGACACCATATTATAGGTAATAATAAAAGTATAAGATATGGATATTCAAAACTATAGTAATTCATTAAGTATATTTTATCTAAATATTGTGTTTTTATTGATGGTTTTTACCTATTAGATTACAAATGTCATAATTCATCACTTTTTTTCTTGACATATAAAACCTATTTGTCTATAATTTCGACCTCTTAAGTATAAGAGACAAAATGTCTTGTTAGCTCAGCTGGTAGAGCACGTCACTTTTAATGATGTGGCCGATGGTTCGAATCCATCACAGGACACCATTTTTTTGTAATTTGCACTTCAGTATTTGACTCACATACTAATGTATGCTTCGCCAAAGACTTCAGCACAACTTATCAAAAAACAACTTACTACCTACAAAGTGGCCCCGTCGTCTAGCGGTTAGGATCCATGGTTTTCATCCATGTTACAGGAGTTCAATTCTCCTCGGGGTCACCACTT
>JAYEHI010000029.1:0-3626 GCA_034659455.1 Campylobacterota bacterium
TCCCTCTTGACCGATAACCATAGACTTAAGACCCATCTGATTTGCGATGTTTTGACCCAAACATCTATCAGGAACGAAAAGAATCTTTTTGCCCTCTTTAAGTGCACTTGTAATGATAGTCTTGGCGTTTGAAGAGGTACAGACCATACCACCCATCTCTCCAACTTTTGCTTTTACATCGGCGTTTGAGTTGATGTAAGTGATAGGAAGGATATCCTCACTCCTTATCCCTGCGTCATTTAAAAACTTTACAGAATCGTCAAAGTAAAGAGAGTCTATCATACGAGCCATTGCACAACATGCTATTTTAGGCATAACTACGCGTTTTTCAGGGGAAAGTACTTTTACACTCTGCCCCATAAAACCAACACCACAAAAGAGTACGTACTTAGAGTCATCAGCTTTTGTTCTCATAGCCAGTTCTAAAGAGTCACCTGTTATGTCCCCTACTTCAAACACTTCGTCACGTTGATAAAAGTGTGCTACCACCGTTACATCTAGCTTCTTTTTCAGCTCATCAATTTTCAGTTTTAATTCTTCATTTGTAAATTGCAAAAAAATATCCTATTCTTTAATAATCGTGATTATACCAAAAAATTTTATATGCTTCTTAATATATAGTGTGTAGAATGTCATTACAAAATATATTAAGGGTGTTTATGGATTTTCTATTTAATGCAAACGTACAGTTTTTTATAGCCGCTTATCTTATTGGCGGTATTCCTTTTGGTCTTTTACTCGCAAAGAAATTTGCCGGTGTTGACATTAAAGCCAGCGGTAGCGGAAGTATAGGCGCTACAAATGTTTTACGAGTTGTAAAAGAGAGTAATCCTGCATTAGCAAAAAAACTCGGCATTGCTACACTTGGACTCGATGCACTAAAGGGAGTAGTTGTTTTAGTTAGCGCCTACTTCATGGGAATGAGTGAGTCAACACTCTGGGGAATCGCGGTTATCGCTGTCATAGGGCATTGTTTCTCTCCTTACCTTGGGCTTGAAGGTGGAAAAGGCATAGCGACTGGTATGGGTGTTATGATGTTCATGCTGCCAGTTGAAACACTTATAGCTTTAGTGGTATGGGGAGTGTTAGCAAAAACGGTTCGTATATCCTCTATCTCCTCTCTTACTGGTGTTATGGCACTTCTTGTTTCAAGCTTTCTTATACATCCTGAGATGGCTCATGCACCTGTTGTTTTTATAGTATTTATACTCTATTATAAACACATTCCAAATATTATCCGTGTTATCAAGGGTGAAGAGAAACGCGTAGTATAATGACTATTCATATTGAAGATCTAAGGTTTCAAACCATCATTGGGATTTTGGACTTTGAGAGAGTTACTCCTCAAGATGTTATCATCAATCTTACTATAGAATACGATTATAACAGTGAATTTATAAATTATGCTGATGTTGCATCTATGATAAAAAGCACTTTTATAAAATCAGAATTTTCACTCCTTGAAGACGCTTTGAATAATCTATCAGACAAACTTAAAAAAGAATTTTCAAAGATAAACGCTCTTCATCTAAAAATCACAAAACCATCCATACTACCCGACTGCAAGGTTAGCGTTAGCAATGATTATGAATACTTTTCTTAATCAAAACTTCACTTTTTTTTAAAGAAAATTGAAAAAAACTTTAAAGTAACCTAAAATTACGCTATCATTTCGCCAAAATATTCATATACAGGAAATAATTAATGCGCATTCTTATCATTGAAGATGAAGTAACATTAAACAAAATGCTTGCAGAGGGACTAAAAGAGTTTGGTTACCAAAGCGATGTAGTTGAAACACTAAAAGATGGTGAGTACTATCTTGATATCCGTAACTACGATTTAGTTCTTATGGACTGGATGTTACCAGATGGTAATTCGGTAGATATCATTGGTGATATCAAATCAAATACTCCAAAAACAGTTGTAGTAGTTATCTCAGCTAGAGATGATAATGAGAGTGAAATAGAAGCACTTCGTGCTGGTGCTGATGACTATATCAGAAAACCATTTGATTTTGAAGTTCTAGTAGCTCGTATTGAAGCGCGTTTACGTTTTGGTGGAAGCAACATCATCGAGATAGAAGACTTAACAATCAACCCAGAAGAAGAAAAAATCACTTATAAAGATAACGATATAGAGCTTAAAGGGAAACCTTTTGAAGTACTTACTCACTTAGCTCGTCACCGCGATCAGATCGTCTCTAAAGAGCAGCTTCTTGACGCTATCTGGGAAGAACCAGAGCTAGTTACTCCAAATGTAATCGAAGTTGCAATTAATCAGATTCGTCAAAAAATGGATAAACCATTAGGAATTACAACTATCGAGACTGTGCGTCGTCGTGGTTATAGATTCTGTTTTCCAAAAGAGATCAACTAGTCTCCTTTAACTTACAAAATGATATAATCTCAAATCTTCACAATTTGGGATTTATCAATGTTTTCTAAAAGTAGTATCCGCAAAAGTTTTTTAATACAACTCATTATCTCCTCGGCGGCTCTAATTCTTACGTTTTCATCCATTCTTTACTTTTTTATTGAGAAGTCAGTTCATGATGAAAAATATACACAGCTCGTCAACTACGCTCAAAATATTGCTCAAAACAGATCTGTATTTCAGCAAGATGAGATTTACTCAGAAAACTTTTTTTCTCTAAACATTGAAATAATACATTTATTAAAAGACAATGTCGAGGGTTCACACTATGAAAAAAGCCTAGGCAAAAGAAGCTACCTAACACTCATATACCCCTACAATGCCAAAAATAGAAGTTATCTCAAAATCACTCAAGACATCACTGCGACAAAACTTCTTTTGCAAAAAATCTTAAAATATATCTTTATTATCAATATTGCTAGTTTTCTTCTGGTAATCCTCTATGCCATCACTCTTTCCAAACTACTCGTAAGCCCCTTAAAAACCATCAGTTCTAAACTATCAAATATGAACGAGCACCTCATGAAACCGATACAAGTGAAGGATCTTCCACAAGAGTTTGAGCCTCTTGGCATTACACTCAATCACCTTATTTCTAGAATTCAAAACTTTGTAAAATATCAAAAAGAGCTCTTCATAGGTACTGCACATGAGCTAAAGACTCCACTTGCTGTCATCAAACTAAAAAACCAAGTAACACTTATCAAAAAAAGATCGCCTCAAGAGTACATAGAAGCTCTCAGGGTCACAAACAAAACCATTGACGAGATGAACATCATTGTCTCAAACATATTAAACATAGGTCGTCAAGAGGGTGCGCAGCTTGACAAACCAGTTCATGTCGATGTTATAGAGATTTTAAAACAAAAAGCGGATGACTTTAAACTCTTAGCCGCAAACGAAGGAAAGGTTTTAACAATGAGTTTTGAGCCATCTGGATATATGGCTATGCTGCAAGTGAGTCTGCTCAACCAGATTATTCAAAACTTTCTTCAAAATGCACTCAAGTTTACGCCCGTAGACAAAGGTGTTATTTTAAGAAGTAGACATGATGATTTAGGGCTACTTATCGAGGTAGTCGATGAGGGATGTGGAATAGACGAAGGTGTTGATCTCTTCGCTCCTTTTAAACGACAGGGGAACAAATCAGGTGTTGGGCTAGGGCTCTTTTTGGCAAAAAGTGCGGCTGA
>JAYEHI010000030.1:0-3577 GCA_034659455.1 Campylobacterota bacterium
AAAGAAAATAGAAGCCGCGCAGGCTTAATAGAGGATTAGATATGAGACACCGTCATGGATATCGTAAACTAGGTCGTACAAGTACACATAGAGCTGCACTTCTTATGAACCTTAGTATTTCGTTAATAGAACATGGAAAAATCGAAACTACTGCTGTTAAAGCAAAAGAGTTACGTTCATATGTAGAAAAACTTATCACAGTTGCTACTAAAAACGACTCTAACGCTCACAGAGCAGTATTTGCAGCGCTTCAAAGTAAAGAAGCAACAAAAAAACTAGTAAATGAAATTGCTCCTAAGTATGTTGATCGTGCTGGTGGATACACTAGAGTTACTAGAACAAGAATTCGTCGTGGTGATGCTACTACTATGGCGTTTATCGAATTAGTATAATTATTATTCGATAAAATGTAAACCTAGAGTCTTCTCTGGGTTTAACCCCTTTAAATTTCCCAATTCTAAAATACTTAAACAATAGGATTTACCAAAATGAGTAATTTCGCATTTGGAACTTACCGTATAACTGATCAAAACCCTCAACATATACAGGCACTTAAAGACGCTATAGAATCTGGTATTAGACTTATTGATACCTCTACTAACTATATGGACGGGCATGCTGAAAAGGCGATAGCATTAGCTCTGAGAAGTTTTGATGATAACATCCGCGAAGAAGTAGAAATTGTAAGTAAGTTTGGTTACATACAAAACTCCAATATGGCACTACATAAAGAGGAGCCTTTTGATGACGTGGTAGAGTTTAGCGAGAACTGCTATCACTCTATAAGTAAAAGATTTATGCTTCATCAGCTTGAGCAGTCTCTCTTGCGCTTAGAGTTAAAAACAATAGATTGTTATCTTGTGCATAACCCTGAGTATTTTATGCTTGACGCTTACGCAAAAGAGAAGAGTAGGGATGAAGTTTTAGATGATATGTATGACCGTATTTTTGATGTCTTTGTTGCACTAGAAGAGCAGGTGGAAAATGGTACGATTGGAAGCTATGGTATAAGTTCGAATAGTTTCTCTAAAGCAAGCAGTGATATAGAGTATTTACCATACGAAGATCTTATTACATTAGCACAAAGAGCAGCAGAGGTTGCAGGAAACAAAAAGCATAGTTTTACTACGATAGAGCTACCGATAAACATGCTTGAGAGAGAGGGGCTTAAATGTGCTTCTTGGGCGAAAAAGAATGGGCTTAGGGTTTTAGCGAATCGCCCTTTAAATGCTCAAAAAGATGAGATGATGTTTAGACTTGCTGATTATGATGAGAGTCAGGAGTATTATCATCATCTTAATGAGCTTTTAGAACTATGCGACAATGATGAGTTCAAGGCACTCTATAATTTAATAGAGCAACTTGACTCCAACAAACACAAGTATGGATGGCTAGGGGATTATGATAGTTTCTTGTATACTCAAATTATCCCTCATATTAGAAAGTCTTTAGAAAACATCGATGAGCAGAATTTTGAAACGATGTTCCAATATATAGATATGTTTTTAATAGAGTATAGAAAGATGGTGGCATATGAGTGCTCACTAAGTACGAGGATGCAACTAAAAGGGGAGTTAGGCGAGTGCAGTGGCTCCTTGCAAAAATGTGCCATGGATTATCTTGACACAAAAGAGGAGATTGATTATATCTTAGTGGGAATGAGAAGACCCGCTTATGTAGCTGATATAATCTCTTTAAAAAGCTAAGTAATTTAATTCTTTATGACTTGTTAAGCGATATTGTCATATTTTATGATAACAAAAAATATATATACGTAATTAAAGGAAAAATATGATTCCATTTTCTGATGAAGAACTTTTAGATCCAGTAAAAGTAGTAATAGATAAAGTACGTCCATCTTTAGCACTTGATGGTGGTGATATCGACTTTATCACTGTTAAAAATGGTGCCGTTTATGTACAGCTAAAAGGTGCATGTATAGGTTGTGCTAGTAGTGGAAGTACACTCAAGTATGGTGTTGAGCGCCAACTTCGCATGGATATACACCCAGAACTTACAGTTGTAAATGTGCCAGTTGGTATGGAACACGATATCGACAACCTATAAGAGTAGTATGAGTACATTAAGTAAATATAAAATATTATCACAAGCAAAAGATAGCTTCTCAAAGGCTGAGTATAAAGTAGCTTTAGAGAAATTTGCAGAAGTTTTACAAAATTATCCTAACTCTAAAGAAGCCTACAATGGAGTTATTTTATCTGAAATGGCTATGAGCGGAGAGGGTGGTGCTGAGGCACTTTTTGATTATTACGAAATACTGCAAGAAGATGATAGAGAGAGTGCGGATAAAATAATGAGTGAAATCCTTGAAAATATGGATGGCTCTTTAGAGAAACTTAGTGAGGTTTTTGCTGAACCATTAAGAGATAGGTTGGAGTTTGAGGATGGAATCCTTTACACGGATTTTAAGCAGCTCTTAGCTGAGGGTGGAGAGTTTAAAGAGATATTTGAAAATATTATGTTTTCGACTCGTGTTATCATTACTCAAAAAGAGGACTTTATAGATTTTTTAGACAAACTCATCGAACACGGTTTTGCCGAAATGGCACTGAGTTACTTAGAAAATGCGTTGAGTGTTTATCCAAATGATAAGTTGCTAAGAAAGTTATTAAAAAAACTAGCCAAAGGTAAAAGTATTGAAGATTGAGTTACCTGAGCAACCCTACAAGTATGTGAGTGAGAACTCAAATGATTGTGACTCACAGACTGCTTTTGTGCTTACGACACAGAACGAAAAATATCTTCAAAATGCCAAGGAAAATGGTGCCCACTCTATCATCCAGATAGAGGACATCGCTTCTCTTTTTGGTACCGATAAGATAAAAATCATTGGGATTACCGGTACAAACGGTAAAACTACTACGGCAAGTGCAATATACTCTTTTTTGCTTGACCTTGGGTACAAAGCAGCCATGCAAGGAACACGCGGTCTTTTTATGAATGATGAAGTCATAGAGGGAAAAACACTCACAACGCCATCAGTTTTAAATACTTACAAGCACATCTACCAAGCCGTAGAAGCTGGATGCGAATACTTCATTATGGAGGTGAGTTCACACGCCATAGTACAAAAAAGAATTGAAGGTCTTGACTTCGAGCTTAAAATCCTTACAAACATCACTCAAGACCATTTAGACTATCATAAAACTTTAGAAGATTATATCTATGTGAAAAACTCATTTTTTCAAGATGAGGGAAAAAAGCTTATCAACAAAGATGAAGATAGAGCTAATTTCAACTTTAAAAATGCATATACGTACAGTATAGAAAACCCTTCTACATATAGACTTATGGCATACTCGCTCAATGATGGAAGTAGTGGAATCATCCAACATTTCCAAGAGATCGTGCCTTTTACGGCTTCTATGCATGGTTTTTTTAATCTCTATAACTTGATGGCGGCTATTAGTGGTGTTCACCTCGTTACTGGCAAAAAACTAGAAGAGATAGCAGATGTTGTGGACAACTTTGCCGGTGTGAGTGGAAGAATGGAGCAGGTGTGCCAAGCTCCTAATGTCATAGTGGATTTTGCACATACACCAGATGGAATGCAGCA
>JAYEHI010000031.1:0-3576 GCA_034659455.1 Campylobacterota bacterium
TTATCGATAAAACGTAACTTCTCTTTTGCTGCATGGTAGTCAGCATTTTCACTTCTATCACCCTGTGCTGCTGCGACAAGTTTTTCATGAGCCACCTTGGGTTTTTCCTTCTCTAGTAAAAACTTAAACTCTTCTACTAAAAGGTCGTACCCCTCGATGCTCATTGGTTCTATCATAGGGAGCTCTTAATGATGAAAACCTATGATGTAGTAAGTCTCTTTATTCTCTACTTTTTGAATCGTAACTTTAAACTTATCACTGAAGTGTTCTACCTTCTCATGAGCTTCGGCTGCGAGTTCAGGTGTTGGAGATTCGATTTTTATTTTAAAGTAATCATTGGAGTTTGAGAGGGCGATATAGGAGTTGTTAACCTTAAGATGATCATGTAAATCCATGATATGTTTTTGAATTTTTTCATACCCTGGTGTGTTACCTTCAATACTCTCAAGTTGTTTGATTAAAGCATCATTTGGCGCATAACCTAACTGTGTTAACATAGCTTCTCTTTGCATGTTCGTTCATCCTTATTTAAATTTAGTAAAAATAATAACAGCTTTTTGTAAATATTCAGTATGAATTTATCTCTTATGACTATAATTATGGGATAAGTAAATAATACATAGAGGTTTTAGAATGACTGAAGATATACTCAAAAAAATCAAACAACTTCCACCACTTCCTGAATCCGCTATGCAGATAGAGGCCGTCTATCAAGATCCAGATAGTAGTTTTAACGACATGGTGAAGATTTTAGAGAAAGATCCTCTCTTGACTGCCGATATTTTAAAAGCTGCTAACTCTCCACTTTATGGATTTTCTCGTGAAATAAATGCCATATCTCAAGCTGTTGGTCTATTTGGCATGGGAACGGTTCGTGGTTTTGCTCTTGCATCTATCGTGAAAAAAAGTTTTTCACTTGACCTTTCACCTTATGGCATAAGCAATGACATATTTTCAGCACTTTCAAAAAAGCAACATGGCCTTATGACTTCTTGGTGTATAAGAAAAGAGAACAAGCTTTTAGGTGTTTTATCACCTGCAGCCTTTCTTGTTGAGATAGGTAAAGTTCTCATAGCACAACAGGTTATCTCTGAGAGCAAACAAGAAGCTCTTAGGGACAATTTAAAAGAGCTTGGAGATGTTGAGGCGGCCGAACGCGCTGTAGTAAATGTTGACACTCCTGAAGTAAGTGCTACTATTTTCGCACAGTGGAAATTTGAAGAGTCTCTCGTAGACGTTATCAAAAACTGCCAAAACCCCGAAGCCGCAGCTGAAGAGAATCAACGAGCTGCAAGTATTTTACATGTAGTAAGAACCGCTGTACTTCTAAACGGTACTATTACAGATGATAGCATAGCAGCCGCTAAAGAGCTTATTAGTAAGTACTCTCTTGATTTAGAAAGCTTTGAGACAGCGGTTGAAAACGCAAAATAGCTTTTGAAATCTCTACTCATTAGGCTCACTCTTGGTTTGAGTGAGCAAGATATAAGCCCCGAAGAAGCTCCTCTAGTTCAAGAGTGGATGGGCAAAAAATACCTTACAAAAAAAGACACCACATACAAATTCAACTCCAAATACCGTGCAGGAACACTAGGTCTTGTTCAAAAAGAGTCTGCATATTTACATGTCATTGGTGAAAATATCCGAGACCTTCTTATAGAAGAACTTGGAGAGGCTCGCGAGGGCGACCTCATCATCGCGCAGCGTTTACTTGGTAAGCGTGGAACTCCCTCAGCTAAAATAGCTGAGATAGTTGGTCGTGAGCAGAGCTACAGTATCGCTTACATCATCTTTAAAGAGAACCACAAGTCGCTTGTTGATTTAAAAACAGAGTTTCCTATAGGTGCAGAGCTTACACCCGAAGAGTTAGAGAGTTATGAGACTGGTGATGTTTTCAAGATAGACAACCATGAAAATGTAGTTATGGAAAAACTTGGAAATATTAAAGACCCAAAAGTTGATGAGAAGATAGTTCTTGCACAGTTTAACAAACATGATGAGTTTGATGAAGAGGTCCTTAAGATTGCTAAGTCTTTCGAACCAGTAGATGCAAAAAAACATCCTAAACGCAAAGATCTAAGAGAGTTAGACTTCTCCACTATAGACCCTGTAACCGCAAAAGACTATGACGACGCGATATGCTGGGACGATGAGAATGCTACGCTTTACGTAGCCATAGCCGATGTAAGCGAATACATCAAACCTTTTGGAGCTCTTGATAACGAGGCTATCTACAGAAGCTTCTCTATCTACCTTCCTCATCGCTCCATCCCTATGCTTCCACGTCAACTCAGTGAGACACTCTGTTCTTTGCAACCTCATGTTGATAGACTTGCATACGTCTTTGAGATGAAATTAGACCTAGAGAAGCTTGAAGTTAAAAAATCTAGTGTCTATGAGGCCATCATCCACTCTAAACGCCGTTTCAACTATGAAGAGATAGATAGTTTCTTTGATGGCGTTTTACAAGCGCAAAACACAGATGAAGAGAGAATCTTTGATGCACTTACAAAACTTCGTGTAGTCACAGATGCACTCAAAGCTAAACGTCTCAAAGTAGGTTACGACTTCCGCTCTACCGAAATAGATATGTTTATAGATGAAGAGTCCAACCTTGTTTCTACTCATGAAGCTGAGGAGACACCATCCCACGCTCTTATAGAGGACTGTATGCTGCTTGCCAACAAAGAGGCGGCTGCACAGTTTGAACGTGGTATATTTAGGATTCACGAACCACCTAGTCAAAATAAACTCCAGATTCTTTATCAAGAACTAGCCGGTATAGGAATGCAGATAGAGATAAAACCTACAACAAAAGAGACTATCTCTCACATTCAAAAACAAGCAAGAGATATGAACTTAGAGTCTGAAGTCGACACGCTTATCATTCGCTCTCAGATGCAAGCGAGATACGCGCCGCTAAACTCTGGGCACTTTGGTTTAGGGTTTGAGCAGTACACTCACTTCACATCACCTATTCGCCGTTACTCTGACCTTATTGTGCATAGACTTCTCAAAGCTATAAATGCTGGCGATACAGCAGAAGGCTCTTATGTTCTTAGAAATATAGAAGCTCTCAGCATGACTATCAGTGAAAAAGAGAGAGAAGCTAGCGCTATAGAAAATGAGTTTATGGCAAGAAAATATGCTCGTTGGGCTAATGAGAACATAGGCAAAGAGTTCAAGGCTCGTATAAGTGGTACCGACCCTGAAGTAAAAGCCGAGCTTCGTGATGAGATAAGGGGTGCTAGACTCCTTATCACTTCAAGTGATGATGTAGTTTTATTTGAAGATGTAGTCGTAAGGATAGAAAAAGTCGACATAGCTCGAGCTAAAATCTCCGCAGTAGTCGTCGGGAGAGTTGATGTATAAAAACGAGCTAGACAACCAGATACGAAACGCCACTGTGTCTAACTCTTTTGTCTTTTTTGGTGAGTCTATTTTTCTCATAGACATGTACACAAAAATGCTCACAAACATAGAAGATGCGAATCTTCTAAACTTCTACCATGATGAGTATAGTTTTGACTCTGCAAAAGCGCATCTCTCTCAAGGCTCACTCTTTGGCGATAGAAA
>JAYEHI010000032.1:0-3535 GCA_034659455.1 Campylobacterota bacterium
GGAGTCTCTTTGAAGACTTCTTTAAAGGCATTCGCTCTTACTTCTTTCATCTTTCCCGTTGCAAGGGGAGAGAGGAAGTATGCTAGGTCGATACACTCATCCGCATCATAGTTGTTGTCATGTAGAAAAACTATCTGTTTATCAAGTTTCTTTATTTGAGCGGCTAAAGCACGGGCATAAGCGATGATGGCTTTATGGTGTCTATCGTGCTTATGACCCATTCCAAAAAAGACAAATTTACCACTTAATCGAACATTTGGGATGTCTATGTAATTTAACTCTTTATCGTAACGAGTGAGTTGTGAAGAGTTGAGCTTGTCTAAGTCAGCATCAAACTCTTCGATGATTGGTGTTGGAGCGATATCGCTACGGTTATAGCCAAAGAGATATTTTATCTCTACTAGTTTTCCAGCATATACATTCTTCAGACCAGCATTTATAACATAACTCATTGGGTCTTCGTTAAGAGGCACAAACTCATCATACTTATCAAACCCATCTTCTTGTAAAAAGCGGCTTAGTTTATAGCCAACCGGACTTAGCTCTGGGTTGTATAAAAAGATGGTTCCACATACGGTTTTACGCTTTTTCTTGAGCATACTCTCTACGTCTTGTGGCGTTATGATGTCATCTTCGCCATCATTGAAGTAGATATAGTGACCGTTTATAAAGTCCATATCAAATTTTGTTGTAAACTTTCCAAATATTTGCATTCGTTATCCTATAATTATTGTGCGAATTATACTACAATTCTCTCATGATATACATAGTTTTTCTAATCTTTACTTTTTCAATCCTTCTTTTGGCTTTTTACCAGTGGCAGTACTATATGGTTTTTTCGCCTACTTATCATAGAGAGGGTGATTTATGTGATGCATGTACTCTTTTGAGTATGACTACTGATGATGGGGTAGAGCTTGAAGGTGCCATATATGAACCATCTAATACCACAAATACACTTCTGGTTTTTGTTGGACGTTCTCACGATGCGGTTGGCATTATAAACAAACTCTCCCTTACTTATCCTCGTAGTAGGGTAGTGGCGTTTAACTATCGCTCTTATGGAAAAAGCGAGGGTCGTATAAATGAGACAAACCTACAAAACGACGCTATTAAGATTGCACAACTGGTAGAAAAAAATTACGGTGAGTTTTATCTTCTAGGTTACTCTCTTGGATCTTCACTTGCTGCTTATGTCGCAGCTATTCATCCTGTAAGGGGAGTACTTTTAGTGGGAGCATTTGACTCCATAGCATCTTTGGCAAAGTCAAAGTTTGTGGATAGGGGTTTTATCCCCTACATAGACCTCTCTAAAGTTTTTAGGTATAAGTTTAGAACGGGTGACTATGTAAGTAAGGTAGATGCAGATATTTACCTTTTTGTTAGCAAGAGTGATGAGATAACATATATAGACAACGCTAGAGAGTTAAAGTCTAAGGTGAAAAACTTGAAGCTTTACATGGAGCTTGAGAACCTAAACCACAAAGAGATACTCTGGGATAAAAAAGTAACTGATAAGATAAATGAGGTGATAAATGTATAAATTAGCACTATTGATATGTGTAGTGAGTATAGAGTTTTTAGCAACGACTACAACTGTACATATAGAGATGATTGAGAGTTTTTGGGATAAGGGAAATCACTTTATCGCATTTTTTGTTCTCTATATTTTGTTGAGTCTTGCTTATAAAAACCTAAGCATCCTTATAAAGGTTATCATCTTAATGGCGTTTGGACTACAGATAGAGATAGTTCAAAGTTTTATAGATGGAAGGTTCTTCTCACTTCTTGACGTAGTCGCTGATGGCGTAGGGATACTTATGGGAGTGGTTGCATGGCGGTTTCGTCCTTTGTTAAAAAACGAACAAAGATAGAAGTTACCGGCATTGTTCAAGGTGTGGGCTTTCGACCCTTTGTATATCGGCATGCACTTTTACACTCGCTAAGCGGTTACACTCTAAACAATGGAGGGGGTGTTCTCATCGAAGTAGAGGGTGACGAGTTACATATATCGAAGTTTTTAGAGACTCTCAAAAACGCCGCACCAACACTCTCAAGAGTAGATGCTTTGGTTAGTTTTGATATTCCTCTTCAAGATAGTGATGGTTTTACTATTCTAGAGTCGCAAACCAGAACTCTAAACACAATGATTCCCGTTGATATTTCTATCTGTAGTGATTGTCAAAAAGAGATGCAAGACCCCCAAAATAGACGCTATCAACACCCCTTTATAAACTGTCTCAACTGCGGACCAAGATATAGTGTCATAGACTCTCTCCCCTATGATAGAAAAAACACTTCCATGCAAACATTTGATATGTGCGATGAGTGCAGGAGTGAGTATGAAGAGCCATCAAGCCGTCGCTTTCATGCACAAGCTATCTCTTGTCCCAAGTGTGGCCCTAAACTGAGTGAAAACACTTCAATCAAACGCTTTACTCAGCTCATCAAAGAGGGAAAACCGGCTGCCATCAAAGGCATAGGCGGTTTTCACATACTCTGTGACGCTTCAAATGTCGAGGCTGTTCAAGAGTTGCGTTTGCATAAGAATAGACCCAAAAAACCTTTAGCTGTGATGTTTAAAAATCTCGCTTCCATCAAAGAAGCATGTTCTTTGAGCAGAGAGGAGGAGGTTTTAATACTCTCAAGAGAGAGACCAATCGTCTTAGTGAGGAAGAAAAAAAATAGTCTCATAGCAGAATCAGTCGCTCCAAATATAGATAAAATAGGCGTCTTTTTAGCCTATACACCACTCCATGAACTTCTTTTGAATGAATTAGATTGCCCCATCGTGGCAACAAGCGCCAATGTAAGCGGTGAGCCTATCATAAGAGATGAAAAGGAGTTATTAAACAGACTCCCTTTTGTGACGCAGAGCGTCTTAACACATGATAGAGAGATACTTAACTCTTGCGATGATAGTGTAGTGATGTCTGTTGAGGGAGAGAGCGTGATGCTCAGACTAGGACGCGGTTACGCTCCTAAAAGCTTCTATAGAGCTAAAAAAATCACTAAAAAGATACTCGCACTCGGTGCAAATCAAAAAAGTACAATTACAATGGCGTTTGACAATCATCTTATACTCTCTCCGCATATAGGAGACCTAAACTCTATAGAAGCATTTGAGTACTTCGTAAGAACTCTTGAGACCTTTAAAAGATTTTACAGTTTCGAGCCCGATATTATTGTTTGTGATAAACACCCTGGCTATGAGACGACAAAATGGGCGAAAGATTATGTGGCGAAAAACCCAAACATAGAGCTACTTGAAGTACAACATCACTACGCTCACGCTCTAGCTTGTATGGCTGAGCATGATTTAGAGGGTGAAGCCTTGGCATTTTGTTTTGATGGAACTGGATATGGCGAGAATGAAGAAGGCAATGCTTCACTGTGGGGTGGGGAAGTCTTGCGAGTAACGCCTAGAGAGTATAAACGCGAGTACCATCTTGGGGAGTTTTCGCTTCTTGGTGGAGAGAAGGCGACAGGAGAGCCTCGACGAGTCGCTCTAGGACTTCTTTTTGAGTGTTATAGT
>JAYEHI010000033.1:0-3514 GCA_034659455.1 Campylobacterota bacterium
AAATATATACTATCGCTGTTCCAAATATCCTTAAGCTTTGTGGGAATTTGACATTTTTACTTTTTGAACACTTTATGGAACACAGAAAGCTTGCAACAGCTATCTTTGTTCAAAATATAAGAAGTTTAGTTACTTGATATAGAATTTATTTAAAATAAATCAGCATGTCCAAAAAATACTTTATATTTATCATCTTTTCTCATACTCTCTAAAATTTTTTTAGCCTTTAATTTTGTTTCTTTATCAAAGTATATAAGCATATTTCTTGAAAATACAAAATCAAACTTACCAAGACTCGAAAAAGAGCTATCAAAAAGATTAGCTATTTTAAATGTCACTAGTGATTTAATACTGTGATTTAAAGCATACTCACTATTATTTTTTTGAAAATATTTAAAAACTATTTCAGTAGATAGATTTCTAATATTTCTCTCTCCATATACTGCCTTTCTTGCCTTAGAAATAGCATCAGAGTTTATATCAACACCTACAATACTAAAATTAGAAGCAGTGACTCCAGCTTCTAATAAAGCTATAGCGATAGAGTATGGTTCTTCACCGGTTGCAGATGGAGCACATAATATATTTATTTTAGCATTAGACTTTTTAACAAGCTCTACTAGCTCTTTTATCTGCTTTACCTCTCTATAAAAGAATGTTTCATTTGTAGTTAAGTAATCTATTAGCTCTTGTTTTAATTGTTGGTTTAGTTTTATCTCTTCTAAAAGCTTAGAGAATGAGTATATATATCTTTGCTTACAAAATGAAGTAACCTTACTTTTTAAGATACTTATCTGATTATCAAAAGTAATTCCTGTCTCATTATGAAAATATTTTGATACTGGTTCAATATCATTATAGTCTTCTTCATACTTTATTTCTACATCTTTGGTTGTTTTTACTTTTTGCTTAAAAAAATTAAACATTATTCACAAAACTCACTTATAGTTTTCACTATTTTATCTATATCATACACCTCAATATTTGGAACCAATAATCTAGCACGACTTGGCATCCCGTCAACAATAGCACTATCTTCACTTTCAGTAATGCATCTTGCACCATTAATACTTAGATTTTTACAAGCCATCACCCCATCATCTCCTATTCCAGTTAAAATTACAGATAAAATCTCTCTGTTTTTACAAAGGGGGATAAATGAATTAAACAGCATATTAATATTTGGGTTAAATGAATTTTTGGAAGCACTTTTTTTACTAAAGTGATTATCAATTAACTTTACTTCCCCTGCACAAATATATATATTGTTCTTCTCAAAAGATTGATTGTCTTTTATAACACTAATGCTATGTTGATTCATATTGTTAAATCTATTAGCAAAACTATCCATAAATCCATCAACCATATGTTGCGCTATTATAACGGTTGCATCTTGAAGCTTTGGCAGGGAGTTTATTATTTTTTGAATTTGTCCTGGTCCTCCGGTTGAGGCACCAATGAGGACAATTTTTTTAGGTTCTAAATGTTTCAAGTTTTGAGTTTAACTCATTTGTTAAACCATTTAAGTGTTCGGCTGCCGCAGCTATCTCTTCAACACTTCTTGCGTTTGTAGATGAGAGTTCATTTATCTCTTCAACTTTACTAACAATAACCTCTACGTTTTTACCAGTATTCTCAAAATCTTTTACAGTTGATTCACTTGCATCAACAGCTTCATTGACTATTTCAACGGTAGAATTAATTCTATCTTCTACACCTTGAGCGATAGATGCTAATTCTTGTATCTCATCTGAATTTGCACTCATTTGAGTTGAAGCATCGCCAATAGATTGAACAACAACATTGATAGTGGCATTTATCTCTGCTAATGTTTTTTGAGTTCTCTCTGCTAGTTTTCTAACTTCATCTGCTACAACTGCGAAACCTCTACCATGCTCACCAGCCCTTGCTGCTTCAATAGCGGCATTTAGTGCGAGTAGGTTTGTTTGGTCTGCGATATCACTGATTATTACTAGAACATTTTTAACTTCACTTGCATCTTTAGACAAGGTCTCCATATTTTGAGAAAGTTCAGCTTCAGTTTGTGCGGTATTTTGAACTTTTGATGTAAGAGAGATAATATCTTCTCTTGCAGTCCCTAAGTTTTCATTTGCCTTTACAATATCATCTTTAGACTCTTGTGCATCAGAAATTGCATGTATTATTTCATCTTGGACTGCTTTTGCTTGCGAAGTTGCTTGTTCTACTATTGTTACTGATTCTTCAACATTATTTCCAACTCCAAGGGCTGTTGTTGAAAGTTCATGGGATATAGAAGCATTTTCAGTTGATGCATTTTTAGAAGTAGCAATTAACTCTTGTAAAGAGTTTAAAAGAGTGTTTAAACTATTACCCATATCGCTAATCTCTTTAGGAGCGTCTGTATCTACTCTTTGCACTAAATCATGATTATTGGATATTTCAAGTATTTTACTTTTAAATTTTTCTAGTGGTTTCACTACACTTACTGAAACAATAAAGAAAGAGATAGCGATAACAGTCAGCAAGATAACAATAGTTGTAATTATCAAAGAGTTTCTAATACCGTTAGGTGTTATTAAAACTTCTGCTTCATCTATCTCGGACATTATAGCCCACTTTATATCTTGACCAATTTTTATAGGAGAGTAAGAAGATAGAACAGGATTCCCATTATAGTCAAGTACTATTTCAGTATTTGTTTTTCCACTTAATGCGTTTCTACTTGCCTCTGTATCACAGCTACCCGTTGATGGACTTGCAAAAGAAGCTTTTAAGCTATGACCTTTAGGGTCTAAGAAACTATCACTTCTCATAAGTTTATCTTGACCTACTAAATAATCCTCTTGAGAATCTCCGTAACCTTTTCTAAATTGCATAATTTTATTGATAGAAGTATCTGAGATTTGAAATACTACTATTGATTTCATCTCACCATCAGTCATTACTGGAGCAGCTAAAAACATTGCGGGAGCATCTGCACTTGGAGCATAAGGTCTCATATCTATAAATACTGGGCGTTTAAGCTCTTTTGCTTTTCTATAAGCTTCACCAAGTCCAGAATTCTTTAGAGTTCCACTCCCTACATTTGCACCATAGTCTGACTCTTTTGCTTGTGTGTACATAACATGCCCATGCTTAGCACAAATCACAAATACATCATAATATCCATACTCTTTTGCATATTTTTGAAAAAATGCTTCATGAGCTTCTATTTTCTCTTTTGCCATTGGATGATTTACTGGATACTTTTCATCTCCTTTAACCTTAAGTTCGTTATGTACATGGATTAAATCATTAACCAAATCACGCATATTCTTACTCTCAGCCATAACATTAATATCGCCTATTCTTTCAGCAAAGAAATTTTGAATCTGATTTGCTTTTGAATCTCTTGCTGATGCTAAACTATCATAACTCTTTTTCATAAGAGCTTCTTTACTCTCACTAACTGATACAAAAGTAATAATAACTGACAATGCAATTAAAGAGATAATTACCAATCCTAACACTTGTACTTTGATAGATATACTTT
>JAYEHI010000034.1:0-3493 GCA_034659455.1 Campylobacterota bacterium
TCTTTTGAAAGAGCTTCGACGTCAACTTCTTCTCCGAAATCAACAACATTGCTTACGACACTAGAGCTCTCAAACTCCACAGCCGAAGCGACAATAGCTGAACTACTTATTTCAGGACCAAGAATGTTTCCCGCTGAAGAAGCCCCTACAATATGAGCATTTGGATATTTTTCTTTTATAGAGTGAAACACTCTCTCTAGTTTAATAACGTCAGTATCGCCAAAAACAAATACAATCTGTGCGTTTAACGTCTCATCAATGCCACTGCTAAGAAGATTCCAATTTTCGTTGTCATAGCTTAAAGTATCTATTTTCATCCTATTCAACCTTGTAATTTGACATATTATATCAAATTAATAGAGAAGCATCACTCAAATTATAAATATTTATAGTATCTAACTAAAGAGCTAATCCACTCTTAAACTCGTAACTCGAACGGTTCGCAGTTTTACAACCAAGAATTACAGTTACTAACATAGTAAGTGCAGCATTAAATTAACTTCTGCTAGCATTTAGCGGCTAAGTGTCACTTTTAAGGTGTGAGACTCTCCAGCTTTAATGAGTACTGCATCATCATAGGCATTTGCGCTCTCTATGCAGACAAACTCTTTGTAGGCATCAGGTTTCATTCCACTCATTCGTGAGCCTTTTTCTATCCATGGGTTCCAGACTACACATGAAGATGAGCCTTGAGCACTTATAAGAATTTCTCTCTCTTTATCCTTTAATACTATGTCTTTATGAACTTCTTGATAGACTCTATCGCACTCAGAACTTATGGTTATAGTGCCACCCTGAAGCTCTTTTTTATTTGTCAAAGTGTCTAAGTAGGGGCAATTTTCAAAGCCTCCTATCTTAATGTTATGTATACTCGAGATGTCAAAGTAAGTGTGCAGAGCCTGAGTTATCATAAACTCTTTAGAATCTCTATTTGTCGTTTTCGTCTCTACACTTAAAGTATCAGAAATTGTAAATATCACCTCAAGTCTGAAAGAAAAATCCCAGATTTTGCGAGTTTCTTTATTATCTTCCAAAGTGAGTGTTACCTCTGTTGTCTCTTCATCTATCTCTTTGATGCTTAAAAGCGAAAACTCTGTTGTTCTGCTAAACCCATGAGCTGGCATACTTTTATCTAAAACACCAAACCTTGGCCAACAGATGGGAATACCACCACGAATAGCCATGCCTTTTTCAAGCTGAGAAGTTGGACTTAACCAAAGTATATCTTGCTCACCTTGGTGTTTGTACTCATAAATATGAGCGCCTTGTAGTGCTATTTTTGCATCTGCTTTGGCATTTGAAATTTCAATGTATTCAAACCCATTCTCTTTTTTCTTTAACTCGTACATACTAAAGACTCCATGAATTCATTTTGTGACCTTTAAGTCCGTAAAACAGGATTACCCCATAGCAGATAACACCATAAAGATAACTCGTCTGCATATCGCCGCTTATCTCCGATACTTTTCCAAACACCAAAGGCAGAAGTGCCCCTCCCGCTATTGCCATGATGAGAAGTGCACTCCCTTTTGGAGTATGACGACCTAAATCCTCTAAGGCAAGAGGCCAAATGGTAGGCCAGACAAGAGCATTTGCAAGCCCTAGTAGTGCTACAAAACTTACACTGTTCGGAAGTGTCATCACTCCAGACCAACCCCAAAGAACTTCAGAGAGTGAATGTGAAGTAGTGGAGCTAAATGCCACACCAAAGAGTAAAACTATGCCAAGCAGAGCCGAACCGACAAGAGCTCTCTCT
This sequence comes from Campylobacterota bacterium, assembly GCA_034659455.1. GTDB lineage: Bacteria > Campylobacterota > Campylobacteria > Campylobacterales > Sulfurimonadaceae > Sulfurimonas. The sequence goes on from JAYEHI010000034.1 coordinate 1,757, forward strand.
TGTGAGAGATACTTAGGTATGAAAAAGACGCCAACAAGATAAGATATGACCATAAAAAACATAGTATAAGAGGTAAGAGCTGTAACATCCTCAACTCCAAATCCTTGTGCGTAAAGTCCTATAGTATCGCCCGCTATCACCTCCATCCCCACATAGAAAAAGAGAGCAACGGCTCCTAAAACAACTCTAGCAAATGAAAATATAGACGTATCATCATACAAATTACTCTCAAACACTACCTCTTTAAGAGAAGAGCGGTTCACAAAAAGAGCCAAGGAAAAAAGTGCACCTGCCATTATAAGATAAGGAGTGATAAGCTCATCGGCTAAGTTGTTTATATCGTTATCTGATAAGTTCTCTAGTGAGCCGATACCCGAAAGTATAAGCACTGTAAAAACAAGTGGTGCTAAAACACCAGCAGCTTTGTTAATAAGTCCCATAATGCTTATGCGCATAGCCGCACTCTCTAGTGGACCAAGTAAAACTATGTAAGGGTTTGAAGCAGTTTGCAGTAGTGTAAGCCCCGTTCCAAGTGTAAAGAGCGCCACTAAGAAGAGAACATACTCGGCATTTAAAGCAGCTGGAATGAACAGTAGACTCCCCACAGCCATCACGACAAGACCAAGACTCATACCATTTTTATAACCCGTTCGCTCAAGTATAAATGCCATTGGAAGAGCCATAACTGTATAAGCTATGTAAAAAGCGAAAGAGACAAAAAGAGCTTGAAAATCACTCAAATCTAAAATGACTTTTAAAAATGGAATGAGAGAACCATTAAGCCATGTCACAAAGCCGAAGATGAAAAAGAGTATACCGATTATTATCATTATTTGAGTCCTTCCAAATATTTTGCTACCGCATCCTCTTCATGAGTATGTACTGAAACAAAACTTGCCATCTCTTTGACTTCAGGCTGGGCGTTTGCCACGGCTACTGAAGTTCCAGCAATTTCAAACATTCCTATGTCATTGAAATTATCACCAAAGACTGTGAGGTTTTGTAAGTCAAATCCTACATACTCGCTTACACTTTTGATGCCATGAGACTTGTCAGCGTCTTTATGTAAAATAGTCAAAAAGTGACACCTTGTATAGGCTTCAGGAGCTAAGATAAACTTCAAATCATCACCAAAGATATTTACAAGATGCTCATGAAGTTCGACTAACAAATCCTCTTCTCCCATGTAGACGATTTTGAAGTTTTTATCTTCTGCTCGTATACCATCATATGCGACAAGATTGTCATCAGTAGAGTAGCGTTTGAGTACGTCTCTTTGGTACTTGTTAAGTACATTGTCATGCAAAAAACTCTCTTTTAGCTTTTTCTCATCTGAGAGCGAAAGTATAAAAGGGTATATCCCAAACTTCCACCCCTCGTCAATTATCATGTCACTTACATCGCGTCCAAGTGTTTTTGTCTCTATGATTTTTTTATCCACTGTAGCGATGAGCGCTCCATCGAGAAGTATCATCGGAGCATTTACCTCAACTCCTCCTAAAAACTCTGCTGTTTTCATATGAGTTCTTGCAGTTGCTATACCTAAAATAGAGTTAGAGCTAAAGGAGTTCCAGATTTTTTTAGTATAATCACTTACAGATAAATCATTTTTTAAAAATGTATGGTCTAAGTCTGTTATGTATATATTTTTCATAGATGGATTATATCAAAATATGAGTTCCCATGCAGAGCATGGGAACTAGGGGAAACATAAGGAGAGTAAATGTCTAAACTTGC
>JAYEHI010000035.1:0-3492 GCA_034659455.1 Campylobacterota bacterium
GCCAAACATCGCGGGAATAGTGCTTAAACCAAATATAGCCATAACAAGTGCTCCATAGAGTGGATCTGCCGTACTTGCCGCAGTAATGGCAAAAAAGTAGACAAAACCGCAAGGGAGTAGTCCATTGAGCATACCCAGAAGAAAGAAGCTCGTGTTTGATTTAGAGTGGAGTACTTTTTGAAATGTTTTTTTATAAAATGCCGATGATGAAAAAGAGTGTTCTATAAGCGTCAAAAACTTTATTTTTCCCATCAAAGAGAGTCCAGCTAGTATCATAAAAATACCAGCGACTATAAGTAAAATGCCATTTGCATTGTTAGAAAAAAGCACAACACCACCTAAGGCTCCAAACATAGCGCCTAATATGGTATAAGTTAAAACTCGACCAAAAGAGTAAAGTAAGTGTGCTCCACTTTGGGAGACTTTAGAGGATTTTGGATCTATTTTTATTGTAGAGTATGCCACAACTATACCACCACACATGCCTATACAGTGACCAAAAGAGCCTAAAAATGCTATGCTTAGAATAGTAATTAAATTAACTGTTTCCATTATTTAGATAACAACCTTTTTCTTATCTTATCGTTATTCATAGTCTCACCTCTAAGTGTGTTTAAACGCATTTTTTCAAAACTTATAAAACCTTCTTTACTCTTCGCATAAGCACCAAAACCATAGCCCATTGGTGTGATTTCATTCAGAGAGTAAAAAGCCTCTCTAGCGTTTATCCACTTTTTTGTATCTCTACTCATCACCCATATGACGGCACTTTGCTCAAAACTTTTATCTTTAAGCCAGTTGATAAAACCGCCATGATCGTGAAAAAACCATGTCTTACCATCTGGTGCTATAACCTGCGACGCATACTCAAGATCTTCTATCACCATACCGCAATCGCTATCTTGATACTTGTTAAGAACTATATTTAGAGGTATTTTTTCTAAGTTACCCTCTTTTATAACCACCATATTCTGAACTTTTCCTAAAGACAAAAAAACAGTTACAATGATACTAACAAAAGCAAGTACAATCAAAAAAGGAGTAAATTTTTTCATAAAGGTATTATACTACTCTCTTCTTTTTTTTCCCTTGCCCATATCATCATAATGTAAAAACTCACGTAAATCCTCTTGCATATTCTCATCCAAAGTATCCCAAATAGCTTGTTTTTGTGCATATCTTTGCAAGTCCTCTCTCTTAGACTTTTTTATATCGCGTATAAGGTAGTGATAACGCACTATCTTTTTAGTGTACTCACTCACAAAGGACCAGTTTTTTATTATTTGGTAACTTCTCTCTTCATGATCTGTAAAACTCCACTCATTAAATTCGTAATCCTCTTCATCTTTTTTAAAAGCTGTAGATGGTTTACCAATGTCATGGAGTAGACCAGCTGCTAAGTATTTAATACCGCCACCTTTGATTGCATAGTATGTTACTCTCAGAGTGTGTAAAAGAACTCCATGCTGATGCCATTTGTTCTGCGTAAAGAAGAGAGAATCTAAAAAAGCGTAACTCAAAATTTTGTTATTAATATCACTACCACTATGCATCTCTAGGCTTGTTTTCAACATGGGTTAACCTCTATTTATTACATAATTGTGACACTATCTTGCTTAAACCATGATTTAAGCCATAGGGTGATGAGCGCTCACTGTATCATGTAGATCCTGCTTCTGTATATGCGTATAGACCTGTGTTGTAAGAAGCGAAGCATGTCCTAGAAGCTCTTGTACCACTCGAAGATCAGCACCTCCCGTTATAAGGGAGGTGGCATAGGAGTGTCTGAGTATGTGTGGTGAAACACCAAGATACTTTTGCGTAATCTTATAAGCACTTATACGACTTAATTTATTGCCTTGATAATTACACCAAACAAACTCTTTGTCAAATTCTAAAACATCAAGGTAAGCGGTTATAGCCTTAAGAGCGATCTTTGCAAGAGGAACCACTCTCTCCTTTTCTCCCTTAGCATGCCTAATGCGTAACCACTCACCCTCTATATCGCCTAACTCCAGCTCTAAACACTCACTTATTCTAGTACCACTCGCGTATAAAAAAATAATCAGAGCATAGTCTCGCATGCCTATCCACGATGACCTATCTATAAGAGATAATCCTGCTTGAACCTCTTTGAAAGATAAAAACTTAGGAAGTAGTTTAGGTACTTTTGCCAATTTTAGTTTTTTATTTTCACTTTTGAACTGCTGCTTGTAACAAAAATCGAAAAACGCATTCACTGAAGAGAGTTTTCTATTGAGTGTTCTTTTGTTTTCATAGCGACTTAAAACGCCAAGTAGTTTAGTGGAGTCAAGGGAGATCAGAGGTTCTTTTAAAACCTCTTCTAGTTGGTTCAAGTCACTTTTATAAGCTTCTACACTCTTTTTACTTAGTGCCTTTGTTATGCTTATATACTCTAAAAATGCCTCAAGTTCTCTGGACATTACTCTATAATGATTTTTTTATCATTTATATAAAACTCTTTATCTGTCACAAATATATACGCTTCATCCAAACTCAAAGATATCTCGCTTGGAGTAAAGTGGTTACTATCCATAAAGTCATTGTAGATTTTAGAGTTCTCCCCTCTTCTTAGTGACTGCAGAGTAAACTGATGCACGGTATACTCAAAACTCTCTTGATCAAGAACTATCATGTAACCCTCTTTCTCAAGTATATAGAGCTTTCCATTCTTTGCTACCATGCCATAAAAGTGTGCGAATGGTAGTTTTATCTTAGAGTTGACTTCTAGGTTTGATGTCAAAGAGAGTATCTCACCCTGTTTTGTCGCTACGTAGATTGTGTTTTTATCAAAAATAACATTTCTGATTTCATACTTTGCACGAATCTCTTTTTTTGCCATTGCTAGAAGTTCATAACTTGTAGCCGCTATAAGTCTGTTTTCTACAAAACGCATTGCGATTATATTGTTAAAATTATCTTCAGAAGAGACTATCATAGTACGGAGTCTCTTCTTAAGCTCATCATTTACTATGATTACTTTACCATCAAGTGTAGAGAAGAAAACAAGACCATTTAAAAACAGTGGGCTCACTATTCTTGCGTCCGCAGCGATAAATTTTGAACCCTGCTCTTTAAAAAGTGCAGATTTTGATTCTAAGTCATAAATGGCTATCTCGTTATCTGCAAACAAGACCGCTAACTCATTCCCCTGAACCGTAGCACTTGCCACTGTTTTTTTTAAGTCGATATTTTTTGTAATGTTTGCATCATTTTCAGATATCAGAGTGAGGTTTCCATCAATACTACCACTAATGACCCACCCCTCAGTATAAGCAATCACTCTATTACTGGCATTTATATCGAGGTTGATAACGCCATTTTTAGTTAGTACGGTTCTATCTTCTAAAAGCGCTACACTTGGCGTTGTATCTATTATTTTCGATGTAGTGACTTCATATGTGGTCCATGGCTTACCAAGAGTTAAAGGTTCGTATACCTCTTTTGTACTACATGCACTAAAAAAGAGTG
>JAYEHI010000036.1:0-3478 GCA_034659455.1 Campylobacterota bacterium
AGAAGTGCTGGACGAAAACGCTTACCTCCGGCAGTAAGCATCTCTTGAAGTGCAGCTTCGTAAGTAGGATGAATACTCTTTGAAGTTGGTAAATGTTCAGTTAAAAATTGTTCGAATTTTTGCATTTGAAATTGTATTCTTTTTCTACTTAATATTTACAAAAAACTCAAAGTTTTTTCTCTCAAAAAGCAGACTAGAGAAGTCTTTATAATCTTGTATGTATTTTCTCAACTCCTCTTGAGTTTTCACTCTTACACCATGAACTTGTATAAGTTTATCACCAAGTAGGAGTCCATAGTTTTTAAAATCTTCTGAGAGCTTTACCACCTCAAGTTTTTTATTAAAATATATACCACTGAACTCTAAGAAAGTATCGCTAATCTCTCCTCCACCATCGCGTTTCTTACTCACTGCAGAGAGAGTCATAACTTTTTGAGCGCGTTTGATTTTTACTCTATGTTTTGAACCAACTTTTGAGAAGAGTACCTCTTTCATAAAAGAGGCTGAATCTTTCATCTTCACACCATCATATGCTAAAACAGTATCACCAATTTTAAGTAAGTTCTCTTTTAAGTAGGGATTTGAGGCTGTGATAACAATAGTACTGTTTTTATCTGCAACCCTTACCCCAATATCTGCATAATCAGGGGTGCTAGAAGATAAAAATCGTTTGATATACTCTTTTTCAATCACCCCATTGGGAGTGACTATGCCCTCTAGTGAACAACAAGAGCTTGTAAGTAGTGCAGGTGTTTTGACTTTTTCGCTAAATGTAGCTAAAGAGTTTAAACCAACTTGTGGCTTGAGTATTCTTCCCTCTTTTGCTTCTGTTTGAGTCACTGCTGCAATACCAAGCTGTAGTCTCATATTTATGTCAAAGTTATAGGAGAAACCACTTCTATCTTCTATGAGGTAAAGCATAAGAAAGGGATCATGTTTTAAAATCTTTGCATTTGGTCTACACTTTGAGTAGACAAGTCTTACATCTTTACGAACAGGGATAAAGAGAGAATCTTTTTGGATTGTTGTTGCATCGTTTATTTTTTGTATGCAGGAGGAGTAGCCGCCTTGGCAGGCATATAAGTTTAAAAAGAGGAAGTTAAAAATGATGGCGAGGCGAATCACCTCATACCACCAAGCATGCCCATAGCACTCTGTTGTTGGTTCTGTTGCACCATTTTGTTTGCATCGTTAATAGCACCAATCAGAAGAATTTGAAGCATGTTTTTGTCAGTTAAAGTGGTATCATCAATGATTAAGTCGATAACTTCACCCTTACCATTTACAGTTAATTCAACGAGTCCACCACCGGTTTTGACGTTGAATGTTTTGGACTCAAGCTCTTCTTGAAGTTTTGCAGCATTCTCTTGCATACCTTCAAGCATTTTACCCATATCGCCCATGTTAAACATTAGATACTGTCCGCAATTGTCTCTATGTCGTTATTGTCATCTAAAATAACGACCTTAGGTTCATAAGACTCTAACTCTTTTTCATCATAGGTTGCATATGCAACAATGATTACTTTGTCACCCTTGTGAACTTTTCTAGCAGCAGCGCCATTAAGGCATATGTCACGCTTTCCGCGTTCACCTAAAATTATGTATGTAGAAAAACGCTCACCATTGTTTATGTTAAGGATTTCAACTTTTTGTCCAACTCTCATCTTTGAAGCTTCTAAAAGCTCTTCATCAATCGTAATCGAACCAACATAATTCAAGTTAGCATCAGTAACTGTTGCACGGTGAATTTTGCTGTATAACATATCTATTAACATACTACTTTCCTACATTCCCATCTGTTTTTTAGCGTCAGCTGGAGATATTGGAGCATCCCACATTTCTGCTGGAATCACATACTCTTCTACAACATTTCCACCAACGATATGCTCTTCGATGATTCTGTCTATTTTCTCTTTGTTAAGACCTACATACATAGTATGACCTGGCTCTACTAACATAACTGGACCTTGCTGACAACGATTCATACATGAAGTACGAACGATTGGTGCAGTCATCATAATTCCCTCTTTCATTAGCTTTTGAGCTGTGTATTGAAATAGGTCCTGAGTATCTGGTGTCACACATGATGGTTTTGGCATACCTGGAGGAGCTGATTGCTCACATTTGAAGATATAAAACGCCGGTTGAGGGATTCCCATAATGAATTGTCCTTAATTTTTTCGCAATTATATCAAAATTCTTTCTTATTATTCTAATACTCAAAAATAAGTTTTAATTTTTAAGCTTATGAGGGACTATTTTGATATAATTTCGCAAACTATCTATACAGGAAAAAATTCAAATTGAAAAATATAATCCTTTTTTTACTTCTTATCTCTTCTCTTTACGGCGATGCGAAAGTTTACGTTGGCTTTAGCGGTGGCACTTATACGGAAGTTTTTGATGATATCGATGCTTCATCCTCTGCGTCCATCATAACATCAAAGATAGGCTATGGAGACAGAAAAGCCTACGGTGTCGAGTTTTCACTTGATTATGCGAAAAACAACTCAAAAATTTTTTCAACTTCTCCCGACATGCACACCGATGGTGACCGTTATGGGTTTAACGTCAGTCTCTTAAAAGCTTTTGATTTTGACATTTACGCTTTGCCTTTTGTAAAGGTTGGCTTTGGTACGGGCTTTTTAGATATAGATAGAGAGCTCCAAAAAAACCTTACCTATGGTACTTTTCAGTTAACACTTGGAACCTATATCCCACTAGGTGATCACTTCGACATAGAGCTAGGATACGAAATCAAACATACCTCATATGAGGCTATAAACACAATTGTAACACAAACAAGTTATGGCTCAAAAACCAACAGCGCTTACTTAGGCGTAAATTATAGATACTAGGATTAGAATGAATTTTTTACAAACATCATTTACACTTTTTTTGTCACTGGCTTTTATCTCCTGTGGAGAGAGTACGACCGAGTCGCCAATAGCAGACGTCTCTTCTATCTCCATAGATGATACAAACATCTCAATCTACTCTACCGATAGCCAAACTCCTGTTACGGGCACTGTTACTTACACCGACGGCTCAACCGCAAATGCCACTGCGGACTTAGCGTGGAGTAGTTCTGACACATCTACCCTTCTGACATCGGTTGGAAATATATTAGCTGCTAAAAATGGTGGAGATGCAAATCTGACTATAGACTATGCTAGTACTTTTAGCGATATGCAAAGCGTACATATTCACAAGCTTTTAGATATAAATGTAAGTAACTATAGTGATGTCAACATTAGTGATACTGGAACACCACAGACCATATATTTTACTGGCAGTTTTGACAACAACGAAACTAACATAACATTAGAGACGAATATCAAATGGATTAGCGATGAGAACTCAACCATTAGTGAAGTAAATTCTACACAACTTACATTTAGTGTAGATAATAACGATACCAAATCTATTTTACTTAGAGCATTTATTTTTGTAGATACGGCTAACTCTGAAGATTT
>JAYEHI010000037.1:0-3455 GCA_034659455.1 Campylobacterota bacterium
GATTGTATGGTGTACTTGGTGTTGTCACATCCGCTGATTCTTGATCCACTTCGGGGGAAATATCTACTGCTACATCAGTTGCGGGATCTACTATATCGGAGACGTCTGACATATCAGACACACTACCACTACCTCCGCATCCTGTAAACACTGTAGCAAATGCTAAAATACTTAATGATGTAATTATTAACTTTTTCATTTTTCGTCCTTGAAAATATTTACAAGATATAACGTAGAGCAATAAAATTATTATTTTCTATCAAATAACAACTATATTGCTCTAGCAAAATATCTACATTAACACCGACAGTACCGAGACTGAAGATGCACCTCTTGTAACAAATAGTGCTAGCTAGTCCTTTAGAGCACAATCCGTTCCAACTTTCTAAGAGTATATATCGGCAATATGAAAAAAAAGTTTAGTAATTTTAAAATTTATGTTGAAATTCAAGAAGAAAGATGTTTAAAGCGGAGTGGTTGTAAGTAGTGCTTGTTGTTTCATCTGCACTTATGTTAGCTGTATGGTCAAGTATGAGTAGCTGGTAACTAGCTGCTAGTGAGACTGACTCGAAGCCATCATATATAAGTCCTATTTTACTTCCTATCACTGGAGAGGTCGACTTGTTTGTCACGTCTGTCGCTACGCCCTCAAGAGGGTTAGACGACCAAGTGAGACTTCCTGCTCCTAAAAGAACAGAAGCATAAGGTACAAAGTCTCCTCTGTCATAAACTCTATAACCTAGAGAAGCATAAACATTTTCAAAATGCAGGTCACTACTTTTTATGGTGCTATAGCCAATGGTGCTAAACATTCCGTTAGAAAAGACATAACCCAACTCTCCTGTATAAGAGACTCCACTGTTTTGAGGTTCTTTAAGTTCTATGGATTGTGTATCATTATCGTAAGAGCTATATGCATCCCCATATCCAAAACCTAAACCAAAGTAAAAGCCATCTCTTTTGTCCTCTTTACTAGAAGTAACAACCTGAGGATTTGGAAAATGATTTTTTAGTTTTCTTTGGTAATATGCCCCTCTTTCGTATGTAGAAAATGGACCTGTATATATAATGTTAGTAAGAGTGCCATCTGAGTTATGAATTTTTAGTATCTTCATCTTCAGACTGTACTGCTTTAAGACACTGTTTATAGTGCTAAAATTATCTGGATTATCTGTCTTGGTTACTTTTACATAACTCTGCGATGCATAGACAATAGAGACTGGTAATAGTGCAATTATTAGTATCTTTAAAGGTTTCATGAAGAGGACATCGGCAATTTTAAAAAAAACTTTAATGTTTTTGGAATAGTTTGTGCTATTTCAGTATAAACCATATATATGTAAGGAAATATGATGTTAACTTTTTTTAAAAATATATCTTTTCTTCTACTTAGTGTCTCTCTCTTCAGTGCTTGTCAAGAGTCAAGTTACACAAGCTCACAAACTCACGGTTCATCTCTCAAAGGTAAAGTAGCGAGTGGCTACATACAAGAGACATCAGTCTGTCTTGATCTTGACTACAGCAACAACTGTAACGATGATGAGCCACAGACTGGTACAAACGAAAATGGTGAATACAATTTTTCCGACCTTGAGGTATCTGAAACATCGATTGTTCCCGTTTTAGCTTCAAGCTCACAAAAAAGCTTAAGAACCATAGTCGAAATCTCTCCTGATGAGGATCTTGAAGATGTTGTCATCTCCCCGCTTACTGACTTAACTGCTACGTACTTTTTAAGTTCGTATGAGAAAAACAGCTTAGATCTACTTGATGCAAAAAACATAGTCGTCAGTAGTTTTAACATCACTGAGTATCAACTAGAAGAGGACCCTATAAACAGTCGTACACTCTTCATCGCCACACAAAAGCTATACTACACAACAATGCTTATAGAGTCAGCTGTGAACAAACATATAGCAACACCTAATGCTTTCACTGGAACAACGAAGATAGAGACTATCATCAAAGAGGAGTTACTGCAAAACAATGCAATAATTTCGACTATTTTAGTTTCACTAGAGACTGCTTTTTCTATAGTGATACCAGAAAATGAAAAAGTTTTTATCCAGATGCAGATACAAGAGCTTCAAGAGAAGTTAAACACTATAGCTTTTAACAACACTATAGAAGAACTTCAGTCCATTCAGGAGTACATCTCAAAGCAACTCATCATCGCAAATGAAAGGCTAAAAGTCATCGATGGAGACTACGAAGTTGAAATCGTCTCTTTAGATCTCTTTAGCAAACTTATCTAAGCAGTGCAGATCTTTTTTTAAAAAAGTACTTACGCTATCTTGCATATTTCCAAAGATCTCTTCGGGGGTCTCTCCATCGGCTGGGTAGGAGAGCATAAAGGCGTTTAGGTACTTTGCAAAAAACTCATCAAACATCTTTTTTACTATGTCTGCACCATACTTGTCGGTATAAGGCAGAACAAAGAAGTAGTCCGTTGTGTCATTGACGATAGAGTCCGAAGTTCTTAAAATCTCACTAAGCGAATCATCTATCACATCAGGACGTATCCCACTAAAGTCACAATACAAAAGAGTAAAACTCTCAGCACGATTCTCATCAAGTCTGTTAGATATACCCATGTTAAGATGCATAAGTTGTTTAAAGTTGTCAAATGTAAAATGAATTCCAGCCATAGCGGTTTTCCCCTCTTGATTTTAAGTTTTTACCATTGTATCGAAATGTTTACGACTTAGTCGTTAAAGCCGACAAGCTCTCCGCGTTTTAGTTTGGCTATCTTGCCACGAAACTTACGGATGTAGAAGGCTTTCTCTTCAAAAGATATATTTTGAGTGAGGTTTACTTTTCGTAACTCTCTCTCATAGTATCTCGATAAAAATGTTATGAGCTCGGCGTTTAAAGCCGCTTCATCTTTGAGCGTCACTATACTTTCATCTACACTTATCGCCATGAGTTCGGGTGTGTCTATCTTAGAGGCGAGTGCTAGCGAAAACTCTCGTGAGTGAAACTGCAGCAAAGAGGGGTCTATAACATCGAGTATCTGGTTGATAAACTGCGGGTTCTCCAAGACTGTCTTGATAAGACTAAGCTCCCACATATCTTTATGAGAGTTTTTTTGAACCAAGGGAGTATTTTGGTTTGAGTTGGTGTTTTGAGTGAGTTTGACTAGCGAGGGAGAAACGCCAAGTCCACCTAAACGCGAAGCGAGGTATGTCTTATACTCTTCTTGAAGAAGTGGTGAGAGCGTTTTTAGATAACTCACTCCCTCACTCATACAGGACTCTTTCTCTTTAGGATTAGAGAGGTCAAAGAGCGAGAGTATCTCATCGAGCACAAACTCTATAAAAGGCTTAGACTCTCTAAACATATTTGCAAGCTCTTCGACTCTTCCATCTTTTACCATATCAGCGGGGTCTAAACCTCCACCAAAAACTACAACACCGCCGTTAAATCCACTTGCACTGAGAAGTTTAGAAGCTTTA
>JAYEHI010000038.1:0-3454 GCA_034659455.1 Campylobacterota bacterium
AATGAAATGATGGTGCATGTAGCTTTATGTACAAACAAAAACCCTCAAAATGTTTTGATAATTAGCAACGATGGGTCAGCAATGACTAAAGAGGTTCAAAAGCATATCGACATCAATAGTGATGTTATAGCAGCTGAGATGAGTCTTCTTCGCGAAGTTAAAGATGATTCTTACGATGTAGTGATATCTGAACTAGGAACTGATGCGGCATATATCGCTCACATTAATCGCGTTTTAAAAGAAGATGGTTTAGTGGTTACAACTCACCCCTCTTTAGATGACGTTGAAGAGAACAAACAGCTTATCGGAATTCTTGGTAAGTATGCAAAAGTAGTAATGCCTTTTAATATTGGAAATGGCGATACGGCACTTTTAGCCACTAAAGAGTACCATCCAACTGCTGATGTGATTTTACAACGTAGCGATATGCTAGATAATCTAGATTACTACAATTGCGATGTGCATGTTGGTGCATTTGCTATGGGTAACAATGTGAGACGCGAGTACTTAGGCATCATTAAAAACTAATGGCATATAAGTATGCTATTGCCCTAACGGGAAGTATTGCTACTGGTAAGAGTACTGTCGCTTCACTCTTGAGCCTAAACGGTATGAGAGTGATAGATGCAGATAGTATCAGTCATGAAATACTCGATGCTAATGCATCTTGGGTTGAAGAGACATTTGGAGCTGAGTATCTGAGTGGTTCTAAAGTGAACCGAGCTAAGCTTGGCGAATATATTTTCGCTAACGAAGAGGCGAAAAAAACTCTCGAAGAGTTTCTTCATCCGAAAATTCAAGCTGAAATACTTAAACGAAGTGAAAAACAAGATAGTTTTAAATTTCCTTATCTTATCGACATCCCCCTATTTTTTGAAAAATCAAATTACGACATAAAAGATAGCGTAGTGGTTTACACTCCTAGCGATACTCAGCTAGAGCGTTTTATGAAACGAAACGGTTATGATAAAGAGGAATCTTTAAGAAGAATAGCGACTCAGTTTCCCATAGAGGAGAAACGCGATCGTGCTACTTGGGTGATTGACAACTCCAAAAATCTAAAACATCTACAAGAAGAAGTTGAAAACTTTGTAGAGATAATCAAAGCGAAATATCTTTAGAGGAGAACTAACATGACTATTCATAAGTATAGTGCAAGTGGAAACGACTTTGTCATTTTTCATGCAGAAGCTAAAAAAGATAGAAGTGAACTAGCTCAAGAGTTGTGCCATCGTCAAAATGGAATAGGTGCAGATGGACTGATTGTGATACTTCCTCACAGCGAGTATGATTTCCAATGGGAGTTCTACAATGCAGATGGAAGTCATGCGGATATGTGTGGTAATGGTTCACGTGCAGCAGCACACTATGCTTATAATAACTCATCAGCACCAGAGAACATGAGCTTTCTTACAGGTGCCGGCATTATAAACGCAAGAGTAAGTGATAACGATAAGAGTAGTGCCATGGTTTTAAGTGAGCTTACTCCACCAGACGTGATAGACACTATGATAGAGTTTAATGGCGAGTCATGGTGGCTTTTAAATACTGGTGTCCCACACTTAGTTTGCATCAAAGAGAGTGTTAGTGACTTTGATATAAAAGAAGCAAGGGAGTTGCGCCATAAATACAATGCAAACGTAAACATTACTTGCATTGAGGGTGAAAACTTAAGAGTTAGAACTTATGAACGTGGTGTTGAAGATGAGACACTTGCTTGTGGAACAGGAATGGCAGCTTGTTTTTATAGAGCCTTCAAAGAAGAGAAAGTAAAAAATAGTATTGAGGTTTACCCTACAAGTGGAGAAACCCTTTATCTTGGAGTGAATGAAAGAACCATTACTTTTAAAGGGCGAGTAAAAAGAACATTTGTGACTGAATGGATTGGTGCTAAGTAGCTAGGTTTTATAACCCAGCTGCCTCAACAATTTTTGCTTGATGGTCAGTTATAAGAGGTTCTACAACTTCATCTAGAAGTCCTCCACTCATAATTTCGTTTAAGCGATAGAGTGTAAGATTGATTCTGTGATCGCTCATACGGTTTTGTGGATAGTTGTAGGTACGAATACGGCCACTTCTATCTCCACTTCCTACTTGTGCTGCTCTCTCAGCTGCATTTTCAGACTGTTGTGCTTGCATCTCAAGGTCAAAAAGTCTGGCTTTAAGAACCTTCATCGCTTTTTCACGGTTTTTATGTTGTGATTTCTGATCTTGGTTGGTTACGACTAGACCAGATGGCAAGTGAGTAATTCTAACAGCCGAATCGGTTGTATTTACTGACTGCCCACCACAACCAGATGAACGCATAACGTCTATCTTTAGGTCTTTCTCTTCAATAGTCACTTCAACATCATCAACCTCAGGCATTACTGCTACCGTGATTGCCGATGTGTGAACGCGACCTTGAGACTCTGTCGCTGGAACACGCTGAACTCTATGAGTCCCGCCTTCGTATTTCAACCTACTATAAACCTGTTCACCTTTAATAAGTGCTGTTACCTCTTTGTATCCGCCTGCATCAGATGGAGATGTTGAGATAATCTCAATTTTCCATCCACGTAAATCGGCATAACGAGTATAAGCATCAAAAAGGTCTCCAACAAAAATAGCAGCTTCATCTCCACCAGCGCCAGCACGAAGTTCTACGATAATATTTCTATCATCATTTGGATCTTTAGGCAGAAGAAGCATTTTAATCTCCTCTTCCATCTCTGGTTTTTGTGGCTCTAGCTCTTTGAGCTCCTCTTTTGCCATTTCGCCCATTTCAGCGTCGCTAAGCATCTCTTTTGTATCTGCAATATCAGAGATTAAAGTTTGATACTCTCTAGCTTTTTCGACTATTGGTAAAAGATTTGATTGTTCTTTGGAGAGTTCTGTCATTCGTTTTATGTCAGAAGTGATATCAGGTGAACTTAGCAGATCGCTAAGTTCATTATAGCGGTTGATAAACGGTGTGAGTTTATCTGCAAGCATTATGTTATGCTCGGATTATATAGCGTTAACAGCTTTGTGTAAGCGGCTCACTTTTCTAGCTGCAGTCTCTTTTTTAAGAACACCTTTGCTTACAAATTTGTGAATTTGTTGGTTTGCTATTTTTAGGTTAGCAGTTGCTTCTTCTTTGTTCCCAGCTTCGATTGAAGTGCGAACATCCTTAACGATGTTTTTAAGACGAGTTCTGTAAAAACGGTTACGTTCTGTACGAACGATAGTTTGACGAATTCTCTTAATTGATGACTTGTGATTTGCCATTATTAGTCCTTTTTGGAATTTAAGTGCGCAATAATAGCTTAAAAATAATTAAAGCTAAGTTAAACTGCTATCAGTTTCTCTATTGATGTATAATTATGTTAATATACAACTATTAAAACAATGGAAACTATTATGAAATTATTTGGAACAGATGGTGTACGTGGTGAAGCGGGATCTTTTTTAACAGCTGGACTGGCTATGAGAG
>JAYEHI010000039.1:0-15793 GCA_034659455.1 Campylobacterota bacterium
CTAATAAGCTAAGCATCACTTATAACAGTTTCTCTCAACCACTAAGCATAACAGATGCTTTAGGAAGAAAAACAACATTTACTTACGACTCACTAGGTAACGCCATAACTATGACAAACGCCAAGGGTGATAGTACGACTATGGAGTACGACCAACTTAACCGTGTAGTAAAAACTACAAACGCCATAGGACATATAGTTCTTTACACTTATGACGCAGTAGGAAGAGTGCTCTCACTTACAGACCCAGTAGGAAACATAACTACATACTCTTATGACAGTTACGGTAGACTAGGCAAAGAGACAAGACCCGATGGAAAGATAACTACTTATAGCTATACAAGCGATAACCTTATCTCTTCCATAAATAGATATGATGGGAAAGTTATTCCCTCGCTCCCAAGCTCCGCGTGGGAGTGTATATATGCATTCCCATCGAGACGATGGGAACGAGGGAAATACAGAGACTCTTTTCACCTGACATATAGTGATAACGGAGAGGGAAGTGAGAGCATAAAGATGAGTAAGTCTTTGGGTACAACTCTCATAAAAACACTTACATCCTCACAGCTTAAAGGTTCATACACTCTTAACGTAGAACCATCCGTCTCTTATGGGTTTAGGTTTTCGCTTTAAAATCTAAGTCTAATTTATCTAGGAGTTCTAAACCTCTTAAAGTGTCACCTTTTTCGCTATTTAGGACAAATCTTGTTTTAGCATCGAACTGAGCGAGAGCAACTGTTGCAAACTCATCAAAAAGTTTGTTAAGAGAGATGCCTTGGTCTTTTGCATACTGTTTTAGTCTTTCATGTTTTGAGTCTGGCAGTCTTAGTGTAATAGTACTCATAAAATCTCCTTTAGAAATAATTCTGGTGTGATGGCTTTGTGTTTGAAAATAAGTTCTGCATTTTTAAAATCTTTTACATTGTAAGTAACAATGACTTTTGCGCCACTAGCAACTGCAAGTTCAACTAAGAAGTTGTCATCTTCATCTTTTAAGTTTGGCCTCCAAGTATAATAGATGTCATTCCACCTACATGTAGATAAAAAAGCGTTGAATAGTTCTTTTTGTTCTTGAACATTTAAAGAAGTGAGATTCTGAATCTTTTTTCTTTTCATAACCGATTCATACTCTTTAAAAAGCGTTTCACTCATCTGAGGAAAAAGCTTTTTTGTCAAGACTAATCTTAAAAGTTCTCGTGCTTTACTCTCTTTTGTGATTAAAGCAGAAATCCAAACACTTGTATCTATAACTATTTTCATGCCATTATGATAGCATATTTGCTACCATAATTCAAGCTTCCCCCTCTTCCATCAATTTCTCTAACTTTTTTCTCATTTTTTTCATTAAGTCGATTTTTCTCTCCTCAAGATTATCTAAAACATCACTCCAGCTTGGGGTGATACAAAACTTTAATCAAATATGATATAATTTCAATATAGAACCTTTTGGTAAGGAGGAGTAATTATGCAAACAATTAAACTACAATTAGAAGATAGTTTATATGAAAACATTCTTAATAGTGGAATAGATGTGCAAGCTAAATTTAAAGATTTTCTATTTGATTTAGTTGATGATGGGTATCCTTCTATTACAAAAGAAGAAGCCAAAAAGAGAGTTAGTGAAGCAGTTGAAGATTATAAAACAAGCCCTCAAAACTTTTCAAAGATTGATAGTAGTTTTTGGGATGACACAGAAAAAAGATTATTGCAAAGACACTCATAATTAATGGAAATTATTAAAAGAGATAATTTCTCACTCGCATTAGATAATATTTTAGATTACATTGCACGAGATGGTGTTAATTATGCAATTACATTTAACAGAAAATTAGAAAAATCTATAAATAATATTCCAAACTTTCCTTATAAATCAAGAAAATCTTTCTATCACGATGATGAAAATATTAGAGACTATATTTTTAAAGGATATACAATACCCTATTTAATTGATAATGAAAAAAGTCAGATAGTATTATTGGATATCTTTAAATGGATTAATAAGTAGATACTCCTCAAGATTATCTAAAACATCGCTCCATTTTGGGGTGATGCGAAACTTAAAGTAACTTCATTATATAATCAAGTAAAATTTAATAACAGATATATAATATGAAATACTTCTATCCAAAACTTCACACTCTACACAAACCAAGTATAGACCTCTCAGATGGACTCCCTGGTTATAAACATCTGGAGGTCTCTTCGCGTGTGGATGGGATACTCAAAGGGCTACTATCTGCTTATAAGGCCGAAGTAGTTTACATCGAAGAGTTCTCGGATAGAGAAGTTCGTACAATTCACGATGAGGATTACGTAGACTTTTTGCTTGAGATATCTAAAGAACTTGAAAGTCAAGAGGAGTATATACCTCCTCTTTTTCGCTCTGACTTAAGTAGTGCTCCACTCTATTTTCGCGGTGGGATGTACTGCAGCGAGATAGGAACACCAATTGGAGTAGAAAGTGTTAAAGCGGGGCTTAACTCATCTTGTACAGCTTTAAATGCAACTGAGTATATGCTCCAAACGGGTGAGAACTCTTTTGTTCTGACTCGTCCTCCTGGACATCATGCAGGGAGGCGTCGCTATGGTGGTTACTGCTTCTTTAATAATGCGTATTTAGCAGCTCAAAGGTTTGTGGATGCTGGAAAAAAAGTAACCGTTTTGGACATAGACTATCATATAGGCGATGGGAGTTTGGAGTTTGCCACTTCAGAGATGCCCTACTATTCACTCCACTCAAACACACATAGAAACTACCCCTACTTAGAGGCTGACTTTACGAATGAAAATGAAAATGTCACCCTAGTAGAGTTTGAAACCGGCATAAGTGGAGAGCGCTACATAGAGTACGTCAAAGAGTTGCTATCAAATGCCATTGATGATTCAGTAGATACTGTGATACTCTCTTTGGGGTTTGACACATTGGGTACAGACTATTGCCAAGACGAGTATATCTATGTCATGCCCAAAGACTTTAGAGTCATTGGCGAGTTGTTTGGAGCACTTAGACAAAACTGCATGATACTCTTAGAGGGTGGTTATGACGCTGAAAACTTAGAGCTATGTGCTTTTGAGTTTATGAGTGGATTTATGAAAAGCTCTCAGGATTAAGCATGCCAAATTTTTTAGAAATAGCCCCCATAAGCAAAGAGTCTCTTGAGATGATGGGCTTCACTTGGCATGTCGATAGCGATGGGGAGTATATAGTTCGAGAGAAGTTAGTAGTTTTAAGTGAAGAAGAGGTTCAAGCTTATTATAACGCGACGAATGAACTTTACGAGATGTATGAAAAAGGGGCGGAGTATGTCATAGAGAATGAACTCTTTGATGAGTTGGATATTCCCCCAAAACTTATCTCTTTCATCAAAGAGTCTTGGCAAAATGAAAGAGAAAATCATCTTTACGGGCGTTTTGACTTGAGTGGGGGAATAGATGGCAAGCCCATAAAGCTTATAGAATTTAATGCTGATACGCCGACACTTTTGCTTGAGAGTGCCGTTATTCAGCTAATGATGTTAGAGTTTAATCATCTAACAAACGCCAAACAGTTTAACAGTATCTATGAGGCTATATCTTTAAAGTTTGAAAAAATCTCAAAGAGTAAAAAAGGGGAGTTCTCTCGGTTTTTGTTCTCCTGTGTCCAAAACATACAAGAGGAGTTAGTGACGACTAAACTGCTTCAAGAGATGGCAAATGAAAAAGCTTTATTGACTACTTTTGAGTACTTAGAAGAGATAGATGAGGAGAACACTCAGGAGTTCTGGTTTAAACTCTATCCTTGGGAAGATATGGAGAACTTCACTCCAAATGCCACTACCTCCATGCTCAACCCAGTCTATACACTTCTATACCAATCAAAAGGGATGTTGGCTATTTTGTATGAGCTATTTCCAGACTCTCCTTATCTCTTAAAAAGTTCATTTTCTCCTCTGGAGGAGAAGTATGTAAAGAAGAGGATGTTTGGTAGAGAGGGAGCTAACATCGACATAGTCGAAGATGGAAGAGTTGTAAACTCCACAGAGGGAGTGTATGATGAGTATAAGGCTCTCTATCAGGAGTATGAGAGTTTTGTAAAAGATGAGTTTAAAAATCACTATCAAGCGGGAGTTTTTTACTCCGATGGTGCCTGTGGCATTGGGTTTAGACGAGGAAGAGAGATACTAGATGATATGAGTGAGTTTGTAGGGCACATAGTCAAATAAGCTTTATTTCATCTATTCTATCAATTTGCTCTTGTATCCGCATATCTGTATCGACAAGAGAGTATCCACGGTGAAAAATATCTTTTATAATCTTTTTTAAGGAGTGAGCATCAAGCTCTTTATTCTTTTTTAGAAGCATTAAATTCATAACTACACTATTACTGGAGTGAAATTCTGGAACTCTATAATCTAGCGAGAGCTTGGAAAATCCAAGTTTCTTATAGAGCTCTGCTTGGCGCTGCTGGGCTTCGATAAACAGCCAGTCTGATTTTATGTTTTTATGGAAGTACTCTATAGCACTAAGACAGAGTTTGGAGCCTAAGCCCTCTCCTCTTCTAGACTCCTTAATCGCTAAAAAAGAGAAAAGGGCATAGTTAAGAGAACTGTTGATATCTAAAATGTAAAAGCCCACCACCACTCCATCCTCTAAGTAGGAGAACATTTTGTAGGTACCGTTTTTTATGTTTTTGAGGATGTTACTCGTATCTTCTCTCTCCCATTTAGGGAAGGAGTCAGTGTAAATACGGATAGTTTCGTCCCAGTAATCCAAATGCAGTGAAAGATCTAAAAATTGATGCATACTGTTGTTCCTATGTTTTGGGTAGATTCTATGGATACAGAGTAGCCGTACTCCTTGACTATGGAGTCGACGATGTGAAGCCCAACACCAAAACCACCAGCATAAGAAGAGGCACGCACGAAACGTTTAAATATTTCATCGAGTTTCTCTTGGGCTATGCCGATTCCTTCATCTTTTATGGTAAAACTTTTACTCGTTGTTTTGATATGGATGCACGTATTTGGTGTTGAGTACTTGATGGCATTGGATAGAAGGTTGTTTATAAGCATTTTGGCTTTAGTTGGTGCTATAAGAATGGCACAGGGCTCTAGCTCTTGAGTGATTTTAATCCGTTTTTTGTCTAAAAGCTCTCCAAAATACTCAATTGATTCATTTACGACTCTCTCAAACGCCATCTCTTGAGCTTTTTCACTGCTATTCTCAAAGCTCAAAAAACTCAAAGAGGAGTAGATGTCATAGAGCTGTTTTGTGCTTATGCTTATGTTTTTATTAATTTTCTCATCATAAGTTTTTTTATTTTTAAGACGAGAAGTACTCATCATAAGTGCGGTAATGGGAGTGTTGAGCTCATGAGTGGTGTCTTTTACAAACTCCTCTATCTCTGCCATCTTATCTCTTAGAGGTTTTAAAAACATATAGGATAAAAAGACGGAAATAATGATGATAAAGAGTGCTGTAAGTATGACACTGTATATGACCCTATTTTTCAAAACCGCTATGTTTTGTAAACACTGAGAGCTTCTGACCACTACATACTCCACACCTAAGTGACTCGACGCTCTAGTGGAGACAAGTGTAAATGCTCCATCAAGCATATAAAATTCATCTTCAAAGTTTATGTTTTTTAGCTTAGTACCTAGCAGAAGCTCTTTTTTCTCATCAAAGAGCGCTACGGAGGCATCAGGAAAGCTCTCATGCAGATACTCCTCTTTCATCATATGTGCTTTGATGATTTGAGAACTGACTCTATCGGCTATATGAGTCATTTTGTAGAAATTATTGTTCATCTCCATTGAGACTTGAGAGGTGAAAAACCAGTAGGCGGCAAGAGCTAAAAAGATAAAAGAGCTTATGAGGTAAAGTGCTAAAAATGAGTAAAAAGATTTTTTGGTGATTTTATTCATAAATATATCCCATTCCCCTAACCGTTGTGATTTTCTCTTTGCCTATGATGTCTCGAAGGGTTCTTATATGCGAACGCAGTGTTGCATCACTCGGCATAGAGTGATAGTCCCATACATTTTGTATAATCTCCTCAGAAGAGAGAAGTCTTTTTTGATTGTTTAAAAAGTAGCTAAGCAGTTGAGAATCTTTTGCTCCTAGAGAGAGTTTTATTCCCTTCTTTTTGAGTTCTTTACGAGTTGGAAAAAATGTTAAAGTGGGGGAGATTGTTATCTTCTCTTGAGTATCTATACTGAAGAGTCTTTTTGTATTTTCTATGCGAGCATGCAACTCTTCAAGCTCAAAAGGTTTTTTTATATAGTCGTGTGCTCCCAAATCAAAAGCTCGTTTAAGGTAGGCTGTATCGGTATAGGCTGTAATAAAAATAGTAGGTGTCATCTCTTTGTACGAGCGAAGCTCTTCGAGAAGTTCAAGACCATTTTTCCCCGCAACATTTATGTCAAAGATGAAAAGGTCATATTTGTTAGACTCTAGGTGCTTGAAAACTTCTTTAGAGTCATAAGCGTAATCAACACTCCAGCTCTCGCTTAGAAAATCTAGTAAAATGTCTGAGAGAACGGCATCGTCTTCCATAAGTAGTATCTTCATAAGCTGATTTTAGCGTATTTTTCTTTTGCTCACTCATTACTTGCAACAATCAGATATAATTACTTATACTCTAAGGATAAGGCAAAGTATAGATAATGATAATAAAAGTAGATGATATAGAGATTCAAGAGCTTGAGATATATAGCTCGCTTAGGGAGTCTGCCTTTAGAGAGGATGGAAGCTTTATAGCGGACTCCCCTAAGGTAGTTAATCTTCTTTTGGAGAGTAATTTAGAGATAAAAAGCATGCTTGCGACTCAGGAGTATTATGATGAGTTTAGTCAGCTTTTGAGTACAAAAAACATTCCTAAAAAATATCTTACTACAAAAGAGGAGATGAAGAAGATAGTCGGACATAAAATACATCACAACTGCATGATGCATGGGATTCGCCCACGAAATGCTCAGATGGAAGAACTTAGCGATGGTATTTTACTTCTTGATGGTATCACTTCAGCTGAAAATGTAGGCTCAATAGTAAGAAGTTGTGCAGCTCTTGGAGTAAACTCACTAGCTATATCAAATGCCACTCCTCATCCATACAATAGACGAGCACTTCGTGTCTCTATGGGTCACTCTAAGATGATTGATACATACATATATGAAGATATAAAAGAGAGTATAGAAGCATTTCAAAAAAGAGGTTATAGAGTTTACGCTGCAGAGGTAAGAGAAGATGCTACACTGCTAAGTAGGGTGCAAGTTAGTGGTAAATGGGTTCTGATAATGGGACATGAGGGTAAAGGGATAAGTGGTGACATCCTAGATCTATGTGATGAAGTGGTAACCATCGAGATGCAAGAGGGAATCAAAAGTTTTAACGTTGGAGTTGCCGCTTCAATTATTTTATACATTTTTAGTAATTTTAGGATATAATTTTCCACAACATAGGAGAAATAATGCAATTTTTTAAACATCCTCTATTTTTTATAGGTACTTTTGCATTACTTTTTTTTGTAGTGAACGAGTCGTTCACTTATGTAGATGAGCTAGAAAAAAGAAAAATAGAACTCTATGAAAAAAATAAACTAATCCTTAAAAATCTTACAGATGCACAAGCTAGAAACGTACAGATCCTTGCTGAGGTTCTCTCTGTTGATCATGCTGTAATAGATGGCTATCTCAAGAACGACCCTGAGATTATCAAAGAGCATGTAGCACCTCTTTGGAAAAGAGTCAAGGATAAAAAGCTTACACACGAGATACACTTTTTTAAACCTCCCGCTATCTCTTTTGTCAATTTTTCTAACTTTAAATCTATAGGACATGATGTCGCAGATGTGAGAACAGATATAGAGTGGATTACTTCTTCATTCAAGCCAAGTTCGCATGCACTTATGTGTAAAACCTATGCAGGCTATAGAGCAACTCACCCTATATATGATGAAAATGGGACGATGCTTGGAGGTCTTTCTCTTGGTAAAAAAGTTGACTGGATTCCTCATGCAGTAAAAGAGAAAACAACAAATGACTCGTTTTTAATCTATAATCAAAGTGCCACTAACTCCCTTAAACCAAAGTATTATAATGCTTTTATGCAGGGTAAAACACAGGTAGGAAGTCATATTTTGGCTGATTCAACTTTTGAAGTGGATGAAAATATAATACCATCAATAGAGTTCTCAAAAGAGATACAAGAGATTACTATCAATGGGGATACATACACCCTTTATATGTACCCTATTGTCGACTTTAACAAAAATATTATGGGATATGTTGGTGTAGTTACTCAGCTTAAAGTTTTTAAAGAAAACTTTATATCAACAGCACTTCAGAGTCTAGTCATTGTAGCTATTTCGGTTTTAATAGTTCTGCTTATCAGTAAAAATAGAATTTCTCACCTGTTTAGAGAGATTGAAGTTTTAAAAAATATAACAAAAAAGATTAAAAAGAGAAACTTTGGTTTTTTACGTGAGAAGAGAGACAAAAATGCGGTTTCTACAGACTCCTTGGTAAAACTTCAGAACAACATCTTAGATATGGGAAGAGAGCTTGAGAGACAATATATTGAACTTGAAGATGAGAACAGAGCAAAGTCCGAGCAGCTTATAAAGCAGTTGTATCGTGATGGATTAACGGGTTTAGCAAATAGAGCAGCACTCTTTAGAGACCTTAGAGAGCGAGAAGGCAGTTATATAGCCATATTAAACATAAGAAACTTTAAAGAGATAAATGATGCTTTTGGTTTTAAGGCGGGAAATAGCATACTTAAAGAGTTGGCTCGTGTGTGTGAGCCTTATGCACTAAACAAAGGCTTTTCTCTGTATAGGATAGGAAGTGATGAGTATGTACTTACAAGATATAATCAGAAGTCTGGAGTGGAGTTTAAAAAATTTATTATAGATTTGATAGAGAAAGTGGAACGCAGCAGTTTTGAGATAAATAGCGATGGCATTAACATAGACGTAAATATCAATATGTACGCTGGAATATGTTTTGAAAAAGAGAGAGGTTTAGCAAAGGCGAGTATGGCACTGACTCACGCAAAAGAAGATAAAAAGGATTTTATCATCTACAGCTCAAAAGAGGATACTAAAAGCATACATGTTGAAAACATAGTTCTCATTAATAAACTAACAAAAGCATTGAGTAGCGGTGATATCGTTGTTTTTTACCAAGCTATAGTCGATAGAGATGAAGAGATAGTGAAGTATGAAGCTCTTGTAAGAATGAGAGATACTGATAAGATACTCTCTCCTTTTGTATTTTTAGAAGTCTCCAAGCGCACGAAGTACTATAGTGAAGTCACAAAAGTAGTCATAGAGAAAACTTTTGAACAGGTTGAGTTGTTTGATAAGGCTATTTCCATCAATCTCACGGCAGATGATATTTTAAACGATAAAACAATGGCACTGATAAATAAGAAGATGAGTCAGTGTAGCACTCCTGGTAAAATTGTGTTTGAACTCGTAGAGTCGGATGATCTTTACAATTTGGATGAGATAGAGATTTTTATAAAAGATATAAAAAGTAGAGGTGCAAAAATAGCCATAGATGATTTTGGAACAGGGTATTCAAACTTCTCATATATGATGAAAATAAAACCAGATTATCTTAAAATAGATGGATCCATCATCAAAAATCTAGATAGCGATGAGAATGCACGGAAGATTCTTAGAACCATTATCAGCTTCTCTAAGGAACTTGACATTAAAGTGATAGCTGAATATGTACACTCTAGAGATATATATGAGATCTGTAGAGAGTTTGGAGTAGATGAGTTTCAGGGGTATTATTTTAGCGAGCCAAGCTCTTTAGACTAGAAGACTCTTTAGAAGAGAGAATAATGCTATAATTTCAAAAAAAGATATTATAATGAACTTTTCAGAACTCCCCCTTATACCAGAGATGGTAAAAACCCTAGATTCGCTTGGCTACAAAGAGACTACGACAGTGCAGAAGGAGACACTTCCTTTTATACTTGATGGTAAAGATATTATAGCTGAAGCTAAGACTGGAAGTGGAAAGACTGCTGCATTTGGGATAGGAGTTCTAAGTAAACTAGATGTGAAAAAGTTTAGAGTTCAGTCATTGGTTCTGTGTCCAACTCGTGAGCTTGCTGATCAAGTAGCAAAAGAGCTTCGTCGTATAGCGAGATTTAAGCACAATATCAAGATACTAATGCTGACGGGTGGAGAGAGTTTTGGTAGACAGTTAGGTTCTTTAGAACATCAGGCACATATCATTGTGGGAACTCCTGGTCGCGTTTTAAAGCATCTAAACAAAGAGAGTTTAGAACTCTCAAATCTAGAGACTCTTGTCCTTGACGAAGCAGACAGAATGTTAGATATGGGTTTTTTAGAAGAGGTGGAGTCTGTTATGGCATTTGCTCCAAAACAACGTCAAACGCTACTCTTCTCAGCTACTTACGATGAGACCATAAACGCTATCAGTGATAAAATTCAAAAAGACCCAATAAGCATAAAAACGACTCATCAAGAAGTTGCAAACAAAATCAAAGAAGAGTTTTATGCAACGAACAACAAGGAAGAGACTTTTGTTAAGATTCTTTCGCAGTTTAAACCAGAGAATGTCATAGTCTTTACAAACACTAAAGTACAAGCAAAAGAGCTCGCAGAGAATCTACAAAAAAGAAAGATAGATGCACTTGCGATTCATGGCGATTTAGAGCAGTATGAGAGAAACGATGTTTTAGTGCAGTTTGCAAACAAGTCATGTCCTATCTTGGTGGCAACTGACGTAGCGGCTCGTGGACTCGACATCAAAGAGCTCTCTATGGTTGTCAACTTAGACATTCCTCATGGAAGCGAGACGTATACTCACCGTATAGGAAGAACAGGGCGTGCAGGTGCTGAGGGAATAGCGATAACCCTCTATAGCCCTTATGAGAGAGAAAATACAGATGAGTATAGAGATGACAAACGTGATTTTTATGAAGAGACTGACCTCAAAGGCTCTACGAACTTTGAGCTGAAACCTCAGTTCGTAACGCTTGTCATAGAGGGCGGCAAAAAAGATAAACTTCGTGCAGGTGATCTACTCGGTGCTCTAACTGGCGATGCTGGATTAGCTGGAAATAGTGTAGGCAAAATAGACATTTACGATAGGCAAGCTTATGTCGCCATAGAGACGAGGTTTATAGATGATGCACACAAAAGACTTCAAAAGGGTAAGATAAAGGGCAAAAAGTTTAGCATCTGGATCCTCTAGTAAGAGGTCTCTATATTGACCAACTCTACTCTATCACAATCTTTTTTGATGAGTTTTTTGTCCGAGGCATCCTCTTCAGCAAGAACAAGTATATCAGCAAAATCATCTTTAGCAACTTCAAATGAGTGTAACTCTTTTTGAGTCTCAATCTTTATGATACTTTCGTTTGGTTGTGCGAAGAGGTTTAGATTTCGAAATCCTTTTGCATATTCACTTTTAATCACTTTTGCTATCTTCTCGTTAGCAAGAAGTTCATTCAGTAAAAGTTCTTTGTTTAAGTCTGCCTTGCAGAGTATTTTATAAGTTACCAAAATATTTCCATTCATAGTTTTCCTTCTGTGGTTGTTGATAAATAATTCTACTACAATTTTCAAAAAACTTTAAAAATATGACATATTGCAATAAAATATTTTTTAATCCATCCACCTACGTGGGTCGTAACCATCGCTTGGTCGAATGACTTCTTTTTTCTTTAGCTCTTTTTTCATTACACTAGATGGTGATGTTTTCACATTCACGAAGTTAAATTTTTTTAAAAAACTTATAACTTTCGCATCATCTAAAACACTAACACTCACTCCTTCATAGACTTCTGCAGCTTCTAGTAAAAACTGATTCATCATGCTTTGACCTATGCCTCTATCTCTAAACTCAGGAAGCACATATATGCTAAGCACTGGTGTCTGCTCATCTAAAAAACCCTCCGCCTTATGCTCGGTATTTAACCTTCGGCTCCAAATCGCGCCTGCTAGGACATTGTCTACCAAGGCATAGAGTCCCAAGTCTTTCGTTGTTAGCCCATAAAAATCACTGTAAATTGAGTTGTTTTCTAAATTTGGATAGGCATACTTTGTCATATCTTTTACAATTTTGCTCTCGCTAGAACGAAGAAAGTAAAGGGTAGGAGTCATGGAGTTACTCCACTAACTTTTTAAAATTTTTAAGAGTGATAAGTCTTATTTTGTCACTCTTAAGAGCCTTCAGCTCATTTGAAAAACCATTCTTTGCTACGATAACAAAGATATCGGCATTTATACCAGCTTTTTCACAGGACTCTTGAAGACGAGTTAGTTCACTCTTTTTAACCTTAGCATTTGTATATCTACAAGAACCAACTATAGTCTGTTTGGAACTCGTCGTTGCATAGATGTCTAACTCAATTTCATTTTCAAAATAGGGACGAATCTCTTTGAGTCTATCCTCTTTGAAGTTAAGTTTTATGAGTTCATATGCAAGCTGTGTAAATGTTAAATGTAAAAAGTCGCTTCCACGATTGGAATAGCGCTCTTTCATCTCTTTATAATCACCATCTCGGATACCTTTAAAAATAGGCGAGATAAATGCAAACCAGAACCTTAAAAAGGGAGAGTTGAAGATGGCAGTTGATTTGTAAGGACGAATGATTTTACACTCGCTTAGTTCTAAGATGGCGTTTTCGCCAACCTCTTTAGAAACACTAGCTCTCTTAAAAGCACTTTGTAAACGCGAGTCTCCCATAGCAAGACCACTAAGGATAGAGTGATGCAGAGGAAGCCCATCCGTTAGTTGTGTTATATCGTTTCTTATGTATCTAAAATCCGGAAGTATTAGCTCTTCTATAAGCTCTATAGTGGGTTTGGAAGTATCTATGTTTCCCCATTTAACGCCGCCGAAGATGGAAAACAACTCAATTGCACTCTCCATTGTTTCAGGCTTGTATTGTGTGTAAAATGAACGAAATTGCTCTAAGAGAGTCTCTTTACTTAGTATGATGGGGAAGCCTTTTGATTTATATGTGATATTATAGCGTTTTAAAAGAGTGCTATACTACACAAAGTCTACACGCTTTTTTTGTAGAATGTTTCAACTTAATAAAACAAAAGGAGAGAATATGGGTAAATTAAAATTGGTAGCTCTGCTACTTGGAGCGATACTTTTTACAGGGATAGGCGCTATTAGTCTAAGTGCTGAGGAGATGAAGTGCGGTGCTGGAAAATGTGGTGCTAGTATGGATACTCCAGTGAAAAAGATGAAATGTGGCGCTGGAAAATGTGGTAGTGCTAAAGGGCTAAATACTCCTAAGTGTATGTGTGGCGATAACTGTCCCAATAAAGAGAATTGTGCTTATAAAAAAGATGCAAGTAAGGCATGTGACTGTGTTAAAAAAGGTAGCATGAAGTGTGGTGCTGGCAAATGTGGCGGAAACTAGTCTCTAACTTTTGTGTATAACAGATTATTTAGGGATTCTATTTGGAGTATGGATGTACAGATATCTTAATAGGAGACTATTTTTAAAAGGTGGTTTTCTCTCATCAGCTGTTTTTGTTATGAGTGGCTGTAATCTTTTTGGTGTTACGACACTCAGAGAGACTATTGAAGTGGTACAAGATGATCTATTTCCTAAAGCGAAGGAGTTGGGCATTAGCACATCGAGTTACATCACTATAGTGCTTCGGCACTCACATATAAATGATTCAGATAAACTTTTTTTGAAAAATGGTGCTAAATGGCTCAATGAATCGGCAGTAGAACTCTACCATAGCTCTTATATCAAATTATCCTCAGATAAACGCCAAGAGGTTCTTAAAAGCATTTCGAAATCTAACTGGGGAGAGAGCTGGATAGAGACTATGATGTCCTATATATTTGAAGCTATGTTGGGTGATCCTATTTATGGTTCTAATAAGGCTGAAGCAGGCTGGAAATGGTTAGAGTTTAGAGGAGGTCTTCCTCGTCCTAAAAAGGCTTATCTATGATGTACGATATCTGTATCATTGGAAGTGGAGCAGGCGGCTCTCCTATAGCTTATGAACTTTCAAATGCTGGATATAAGGTTGTGGTACTTGAAAAGGGAGAGAACTACACAGAAGCAGATTTTAACAAAGATGAGTTAGCAGTCTCTCGTCGTGATATGTTTACACCTCCCTTAAGTGAGCAAAAACACATTATAAACGAGTACTCAGCCTCGGGAGAGTTTACTCGTTATGATGGTGCAGAGTATGGCTGGAACTTTTGGAATGGTTCGATGGTGGGAGGTTCCTCAAACTTAATGAGTGGTTACTTTCATAGAATGAAACCAAATGACTTTAAACTCCGTAGTGTTTATGGAGATATAAAAGGTACAAATATTGTAGATTGGGCTATCTCATACGAAGAGCTTGAGCCTTACTACGAGAAAGTAGAAAGAGTTGTAGGGGTAAGTGGTAAAGTAGTGGAGCATAGTCATCAGGAGCCGCGTTCTACTAAGGACTTTCCTTATCCTATGTTAGAGACTAATGGAGTGACAGAGTGGTTTGACACCGCCTGTGAAGAGTTGGGCTTTGAGTCCATCCCAACACCTAGAGCAGTTTTGAGTCAAGACGCACTTGGTCGAAAAGGGTGTTTTTACTCTAATTTTTGTGGTTCCTATGGTTGTGAGAGTGGAGCTAAGGGAAGTGCAAGAGCCGCACTACTACAAAAGTGCGATGCAAAGGTTATCACCGATGCTTTTGTCTATAAGCTAGATTCTAAAGATGGAAGAGTTACAAAAGCTTGCTACTACACAAAACATAAAGTTCCTCATGTCATAAACGCCAAGGTATTTGTACTTTCAGCACAAGCTGTTGAGTCTTCGCGTTTGCTCTTAAACTCTAAAAACAGAGAGTTCCCTGATGGACTTGCAAACTCTAGTGGTGAAGTAGGCAAAAATCTGATTTTTTCTGCTGGGGGAAGTGGAAGCGGTAGGTTTATTTTCGAAAAATTGACAAAAGAGCAGAGAGAAGAGCTAATGCAAGTAGGGGTTTTCTTCAATCGTAGTCTTCAAGATTGGTATGATTATGACGATAGAGAGAGAACATACAAGGGTGGAACTATAGACTTCTTGTTTGAACATCAAAACATCATCTCCCGTGCATCTCGTGAACTCTATGATGAAGATGGAAGTATCATGTGGGGAGAAAAGCTAGCTCAAAAGATACACAAAAGACTTACAACTTCTCGTGTCTTAACTTTTGAAGTTTTTAATGACTGGCTGCCGACTGACAACTGTAGTGTTAGTGTTGACAAGGATGAGAAAGATAAGTACGGTGTGCCTGTCGGCGTTATAAATCTAAACTCTCATCCTCACGACTTGGCTGTTGGAGAGCATTTGGCAAAAAAAGCCGTTGCAGTTCTACAAATGATGGGAGCAGTGGAGATAGAGTACTCCATCTCAGGAGCTCCCCCACCAAACCTTGTAGCTGGTGGATGTCGTTTTGGTACAGATGCTAAAACATCAGTATTAGACAAAAATTGTAAAGCTCATGACCTTGATAATCTGTATGTAGCCGATGCTTCCTTTATGCCTACGGGAGGAAGTGTTCCTTATACATGGACTATTTATGCAAACTCATTTCGAGTGGCAGATATTATTAAGAAGAAGATGAAAACTTTAAAAAATTGATGGTTATTTTGTTATACCGTTTACTTGTTTATAGATTCTCTTCACATACGTTGGTTTGAGACCTGCTATTTTAAGTTCTGTTATCTCTTCTTTTATATGCTCTTTTTTAATAGAAATGAGTGTTTTTAGTCTATCTGTAAAGGCGGCTTTTACCTCTGTAGCAAAGTCAC
>JAYEHI010000039.1:15893-42065 GCA_034659455.1 Campylobacterota bacterium
ACATACGTTGGTTTGAGACCTGCTATTTTAAGTTCTGTTATCTCTTCTTTTATATGCTCTTTTTTAATAGAAATGAGTGTTTTTAGTCTATCTGTAAAGGCGGCTTTTACCTCTGTAGCAAAGTCACCCTCATACTCAGGAAATTCAGTACTAAGATTTTCAACTACATTAGAGAGAGTACTATTTTTAATAAGGTCTAATTGCTCTTGAGGATGTGTTTTGAGAGTCTCCACCTTATGTACCCAAGTTGCCACTAAAATGCCTTGGAGTTCCTCAGTGTAATCTCTCTCTTTGTCAGGGAGTTCTTTAGTTAGAGCAGTTGCCATATCTTCGAGCTTATTGGCATTGAGAACTTCTAACTCAGCTTCAAATGAGGCTAGCTCTTGTTCGTATTCATAAGCATCGTTGTATAACTCTGCTAATTCAATATTTTTTTGATGCTGCTGTGCTGCTTTTTTAGCAGCTAGCTCATCTCTCTCTTTTTCTTTAGCATCATTTTGAAAAGCGTCATTTTCATCTGATGAAAGAAAGGCTTTAAGTTCATCCATTGCTTTCTCCATAAATATTTTTCGTATTTTATCATTATGTTATTATGTTTTTTAATTAAAGCAGTAAATTGCTTCAATTTTTAGGGACTAATAAAGGTTTGGAGTTTTTTAGAACTTTAACTAATTTTTTAAAATTCTGTGATATAATTATTATATGTGGACATAAAAGAGATGTCTTAATAGTCTAAAACTAGTTAAACAAGGAATGTTATTATGAATACTCAAACAAAAGAAAAGTTACAAGCTGTTGTAGACCTAGTAAGCAAAGCGATGGTAGATCCAGATATCGAGATTGACTACTTTATACCCGGAGTAGAGAAATCCGAAGGATTAAGTGATGACTCAAAAGGACCTTATATTTTACTCACATACCCTTTAAGTGACTACAACAAGCCTACTAGAAAAGTACATTTAGGTAGCACTATGCTTCAAAATAGTGCTGAAGAAATTGCAAATCAAGTGACTTTTTCAATCGAAGAGTTTAAAGGTGAGATTGATTCTGTAGAGATGGGCTAAATGCCATCTCTTTAAGAAGCTTTTTTTACTTCTATCGAACTCATTACTTTTTCTTTAAAAGAGTCAGTAAACATCTCTAGTGACTCTTCATCCTCTTCCTCATCGAAATGATACTCTGCAAATCCAAAAAAATCTTCTGGAGAAATTTTATATTCATAGAGTTTATCTATCGCCTCTGTATATGAGTCATTAAAAAATAGACTTGCTATCTCTTCACCCTTATTTGCATGGTCTGGGCTTGTAGTAGTTTTAAAACACTTCTGCTTGTGAAGAGTATCTTCAAGTCTATCAAGTTGGTTTCCCTGCTCGACTGAGGCCGTTCCTGTTTTGAGTATACTCATTATCAACTCTTGCATCTGTTCTAAAATTTTTGACTGTTCACTCATTTTTTACCTTTTATATATTTTATTTTTTAGTCGTCATCATCTTCATCATTGTCTATGTCAAGATTATCGATAAATTGTTCTGCTAATATATCAGCTTTTTTGTAAAACTTATCAGCTAGTTCTGGAACAAAGAGATTGTCCAGTGTTTCTCTAAAAAGCAGTAACCAGCGTTCAAAAGATTCACGAGTGAGCGGTCCTAAAAATGCATGAGGTGGAAATGGATCACCCCAGTAGTTCTTCTCACCAGCCATTATTAGCATCCAAAAATTAACCAATGTATTTAAATGCTCATGCCACTTGCCATTTTTTAAATCAGCTCCTAGTGCTCTTATAAAAAAAGGACTTAAGAGTTCATCTTTGAGTACAGCTGTGTAAAACTCATGCACCAAATCTTCAATTTTTCCTCTATCTAGCGTATCATAAGGCATAGTCTCTCCTAATATTAATAGTGAGAGTATAGCAAAATATTAGAGTGATAAGTGGCAATCTTTTTCCATCAACTTCTCTAGCCAAATCATATGCTCTTTTGTTAATGCTATTTTGTTGTATAAGAAATCGAGCTCTTGTAAGTTTGTAAGATTAGTTATCTCTTGTGGAAACGCACAGAGTTGATTTTTCCAAAGAGTGAGTTTAGTAAGGTTTGTAAGTTGACCTATCTCTTTGGGTAGAGATGTAAGTGCATTTTTTCCAAGTTCTAAAATTTTTAAGTTGTGGAGCTCACCTATCTCTTGAGGTACGACTTCTATTTGGTTCTCTTGCAGAAGAAGAGCTTCTAAGTTTTTAAGAGCATTGATCTCTTGAGGTATAGCTTTTAGTTGATTGCCCGCAACATAAAGTTCTTTTAGTTTGGTTAAATTAGATATCTCTTGAGGTAACTCTGCCAGCTGATTTCCTAAAAGATAGAGTTTTTCAAGTTTGATAAGCTTGCCTATCTCTGGAGGTAAGCTTGAAAGTTGAGAGCCGAGTAGATTGAGCTCAGTTAGATTCAGCAACTGCTCTTTATCTCTTGGTAAACCTCTGTAGTAACCAGACTTCAAATAAGAGTCGTGCTGAATCCACTCTAGGTCAGATACACTGTTAGTATCTGCCCAGTCCCATAGAGCTTGAATCCAGTTATCATCTGTTTGGGTCATGAAGTGTGCTTATGCTTTGTGAAATCCAAGCATCATACCAAAAAGTTTATCTTGGGTTAGACCCATCTTTGCAGATGTCATTAGGTTGTTCTCTTCGTAGTACTTCAATAACTCTTGAGCGTCTTGACCAGTCATCATCGCTTGATAACCAAGAGCGGCATGTATCTCTTGCTCGTGAACATCTATACCCTCTTTTTTAGCTAAGGCTTCAACGATAAGTCCTATCTTGATAGTGTTTCTCGCTTCTTCTCTTACAGACTCCCTAAGCTCCATAAACTTACCCTTATCTTCTTTGTAAGCCTTATGCTCTTCTTCGCTAAATGATTTTGATCTCTCACTTACTTTCGCGTCAATCTCTTGTTCTACTACATTGTTAGGTAGCGTAAAGTCAAACTTGGAGAGTAAGCCTTTAACAATTTTTGGTTTTAGTTCCGCCATGTAAATCTTTGAAACATCTTCAGATATTATTTGGTCTGCTAGTTTTTCTCTAAGCATAGAGAGTGTTGCTTTTGGGTTACTAAGTATCTTTTGTGCAAAAGCATCATCTGGAGTCTCAGCACGTTGCTCTTGAATCTCATGAAGTTTTACTGTGAATTTAGTCTCTTTGCCGGCTAGGTCAGTTGCTTGATAGTCTGTAGGAAATGTAACCTTGATATTCCTAGTTTCACCATACTCCATACCGATAAGTTGCTCTTCAAATCCTGGGATGAATGAGTTAGAACCAAGTTTAAGGTTGAATTTCTCAGCACTTCCACCTTCGAATGTCTTACCATCTATATAACCAATAAAGTCGATAACGGCTACATCGTCATTTTGAGTCGCTCTTGGGTTTTCTAGTTTTACAAAAGGTGCTTGTTTTGTCGAAAATTCTTTTAGTTTAGCATCTATGTCAGCTTCTGCTGCTACTGGTTTTGTAAATGCAGGTATAACATCTTGTAGGTCAATGTTTACATCTACTTCAGGAGAGATTGAAAGTTCTACTTCGAAGAATATACTATCTTCTTCTTGTTTGTACTGTTTGAGAGCTGGTTGTCCTAAAAGAGTATCAACATCAATGTTAGCTTCTTTAATACCCGCATCAATAAACTCTTTAAATGCTTGTCCAGCTGCATCTTGTTCAATGTTCTCATCAGTTGACGATTCATCTTTTGTAGCAGCCTCTTTAAGCTTTGCTACTTTCTCTTGTATTACACTATTCTCTACATTTCCACTTATTATGAAGTTTATATCATCTACTTTTTTAACTGTAACTTTCACAAATTTCCTTTTGATTTTAATTGTCTAATTTTAGCATTATTCCCTAAAACTAACTTTTTAAAAAATTGAACTTTTATGAGTATTAAGTTTGTTGTTGAGTGTTTAATTTTTTAAAAAATGAGGTTTTGGAGTGTTTAAGTTTAGCCATCCCTTAGGATGGCTAAGAGAGTATTTGGAAATACTAGTCTTCGTGACCAGCCATTTCCATAGTAATACAATTACGATCAAGCATATCAGTACAAACATATACACATAGTGCACAGCCTTTACATCTATCTTCATCTACCCAAGATGTGTTACCATCTTTATTGAACATAAGCGTATTAGCTTCTGGACAATATAATGTACAAGTATTACACTTGTACTCAGCACACATATCAGAATTAACTTTTGCTACATAATACATATATTTCCTTCCTTATATTGCGAATCTAACGATTAGTTCACTACCGCTAATATCTACACTATCAGCCATTTCAAATGTCTTGTTGATAACTTCCATATTAGCTGCAAGTAGTTGCTCTTTTTTCTTAAACTTTTTCTCGATTGCAGAGTCAAGTGCAGCAGTACCACCAGAAGCAACAAAAGAGTTTCCTAGGAATCTCTCTCTAACTGCTGCTTCAATGTTTTCAGTAGTCACAAGCTTAGTAAGACCAAGAAGCATACCCATCATTGCCATGTTTGTTGCAAGTTCAGTACCAGCAATTTTCTTAGCAAGACCAGTAGCATCAAACTGAACAACAGTAGCATTTAAGTCATTAAGTACTTTTTCATCGTCTTCGTTAAGAACATCAAACTCTGTATTAATAATAATTAAACTGTTCGGCTTAAGACCAGTATAAAAAGGCATTGTGTAAGACTTACCATGTGTTACAACTTGTGAGTGGTAAATCATAATAATATCTGGGTAAACAACTTCACCTACTTCGTAAATTGGCTCAGAAGAAGCTCTTACATAAGCTTCAACTGGTGCCATACGTTTCTCAGAACCAAAAAATGGTACTAGAGATGCGTATTTACCAGCATTATCCATAGTAGAACCAAGGATGTGAGCAGTTGTAACAACACCCTGGCCACCTAGACCAGAGATACGTATGTTATATCTTTCTTTAGCAGCCATACTAGTTTACCTCCGCTTTTGCAGCTTTTGCAGCTTTTCTTGCAGTTTTTTCTTCTTCTTCAACTCTTTCGATTACAGCCTGAGCTTCGTCAGTCATGTATTCAAAGAATTGGAAACGAGTTTTCTCTTTATCTTTAGCATCTTGGAATACGTCTTCTGTAGGAATTGAGTACTCAATGTTACATGAAGTGTATGCATGGATGAAAGTTGGTCCAACTTCTCTTGCTACGAAGATTGCACGTCTAATGATTTTAGCAGCTTTTTTGATGTTTGTAGGAGACATTCTTACAATGTAAACACAACCAGCAGCTTTTGCTAAATCAGTAGCAGGCATTTTTTCGCCTTTTTTACCAAGTGGAGCCATCTTAAGAACAGCGCCTTTTGGAGACATACCAGACTCTTGTCCACCAGTGTTTCCGTATACTTCATTATCAAGCATGATAGTAGTAAACTTCTCACCACGGATCCATGAGTGCATAGTCATTGAGAAACCGATATCCATAGTACCACCGTCACCGGCGATAGTGATAACGTCTTTTGTTTTATCTGGGAAACGTAATCTAAACGCACGAGTAAGACCAGAAGCCATCGCGTTTTGATCACCGTAGTTACCATAAATAAATGGAACCGCCGCTTGAGAAATCGCAAGACGACCACAACCAGCCGTACCAAGCGTTACAGTCTCTTCCGGACATGGAAGTGAAGCAAAAATTAGTCTGATGTAGTAAGCCATCCAACAACCAGAACACATTGGGTGCTCTTCAATTAACTCTTTGAATTGACCCATGTTACCTGGACCAGCTTCTTCTTGAGTCTTTCCAAACGGACCGTAATCAACTAGCTCTACATAATCTTTTGGTAAATATCTCTTAAAGATATCTACGGGAGTTATATATTTTAAACTCATTTTATCTCCTTATTATAAATTTAACTCGTACTCTAAACCTAGAGCAGTATAAATTTCTTTCATAATTAACTCAACAGGTAGTGTCATACCACCGTAAACTCTTGGACCCTCTACAACGATTCCACCATTAGGAATAGATGATTTAACTTCTTTAGATAACCAACCAATAATGTTGTGCTCAGGAACGATAAGTGCCTTAGCGTTTTTAGCTGCTTCTCTAATTTCATCAATTGGGAAAGGTCTGATTGCTCTTACTTTGATAAGACCAACGCTTAAACCTTCCTCTTGTCCATATCTCCATGCCTCTCTAGCTTGTGCAGCAGCACAACCAGATGCAACAACAAATACGTCAGCTTCTGGGTTTTGAACTTCAATTGGTCCACCAAGATACTCATAGATATATTTCATTGCGCGCTTGTTAGAATCCCAAATCTCTTGCTGCCATACTGAGTGAATCAGGTAAGACATAAAGTTAGATTTTTGAACTGGAGCATCACGTTGGATTCTAGCTGGTGGAGTTTCATTATCCATAGCTGGAACTGGTGCTGCGATAGGGTCAAAAGGAGGAAGAGCTAAGTCTTCAGCCATCATCTCAACATAACCTTTTGCGTGCGTTACGAAGAAACCTTCCGTAGCAACTGCAACTGGAATATATACGTCAACTTGTTCAGTAATAGCGAATGCCGCTAAAGTGTAGTCAAACGTGTCTTGCTGATTTTCAGCGTGAAGCATTACAGCACCACAGTGCATCATGTAAGCCATTTCAATATTATCAGGTTGGATTGATAACGGCGCGTTTACAACACGAGTTAAGATTCCTAGTACCGCTGGAACACGGTGACCTGGCCATGAAACAATCGCTTCTAAACCACGTAATAAACCTGGTCCCGACGTTGCAGTAAAGAGACGTATACCCGCTCTTGCAGCACCAGCGATAGCTGACATTGTACCAAGCTCTTCTTCAGCTCTATAGTACTCTTTAATGTGACCTTGTGCATAAATATCACCAACAAGGTGCATTACCTCTGATTGTGGTGTAATAGGGTATGCAATCGCCATATCAACATTTGCTCTTTTAACAGCTTCTGACATTGCTTGAGCACCTGTAATAAAGTGCTTCTCTCTTGGAGCGTCCTTTAATAGGTAGTTGATGTCTACGTGTTTTTTTACTGGTGTTGGTCTTGTATCTGTACTCATCTATTTTCTCCTTTATTCGACTTCAGTAACATGTTCACCTTTTTTGGTCATGATGAGACTTCTATACTCGCCATAATCAGCCGGTGATAACGCACTGTAATCTTCTTTTTGTAAAGATGGATTCTCAGGTGGTAGAGTAGGTGTCCACTCAATTCCTAATTTGTTTCTTTCTTCAATTACGATCTCTTTGAATCTTGTAACCGTAGATGCATGTACGTCTCTAATTGAAGCCATTGCTTCTTCGTGACCCATGTATGCACAAAGTGCTACAGTGTAACAACTAGTTCCAGCACGAATCATTCTAAGTGCAAGGTTTGCATAGTGACAGTGTACACCAACAAAAATACAAGCATCGATTCTATTATCTAAGATTGTTAAATTTGGGTGATTTGGATTGATTTCAGCTTTAACATCAATTTTTGGATATTTAGGTCTGTAATCTGGCATAGGAATAATTTTACAGTTTGGAATTTCAGCTGCTAGTTCTAATAAAGCTGCCGCTTTAGCCGCTACATCATCTTTCCAATCCCATAGAACTTGAGGTCCAGGGAAAATCGTTGGATTTTTCTTTGTAAGTAATGCTATAGCAGCATCTCTCATCGCCTCTTCTTCAGATACAGCATTTCCATAAAGTAAAGCTTGACCTTCAGGTGCAAGCTCAACTCCCATTTCTGGTGCTGACTGAGGCATATACCCAGCCGGGCCTTCAGTTACGATCTTTGTCATAGTTGACTCCTTATATTTATGAAAAAGTTTTTTTAAAATACACCTAAAGTGCATAAAACATTTTTTTAAATTCTATATCTAAAAATAAATATTAACTTAGATATAAATTTTTCAGATAGAAAAGTATCATCTACTACATTCAAATCATTGAAAAATATGAGTTATAATAACGAAGATTATCTATGATGTAGATGAATTTTATTTTTATTGTTTAATATAGCTTTTTTTGTTGAATTCGGTAACACATAGTAATGAAAGTGACTATCAAAATGATACATTTAGTAACATAATTGTTACTAAATAGAGTAGAGGTGTGTAAAAAAGTAATTTTGGAAAGAGATTTAAATGCTAAATATACGCATTATGTTTATCTGCTTACTCTGAACTGGGGTATATTTAAAAAATCAAACTTTTGAGTGAGTTTAATTACTTCATCAGTAACATTTTCACCTATAAATATCATTATTGAGGATTGAGTGTACTCTTGAAGTTCATCAAACGAGACATTCCCAAATGAGTAGTTTACTACAAGTGGGTTTGGCACGTCTTTTGTTTTAACTACGCCTTTAACTCTATATATATTTTTAGGTAGATTCTTTAATAGTTCATCAACATCCATGAACTCAACACCATCTTTAATATATGCTACTTTTTGAGTGATAGAGTCTTCTTTTGTGTGATCAAGGTGTTCATAATCTTTTGCCAATCCAACAATCTCATCAACTTTATATACGCCTTCAAACACTTCTTTGCTTACAAGGCCATTTTGAGCTGTGCTTATGATGTAGTTGTTAAATACCTTCTTTCCAGTAAGCGTATTTTTAATGTTAAACTCTTCTTTGATCTCTATAACGTCTTGTTTTACATTTTCTAACTCTTCTTCGCTTACTAGGTCAGTTTTATTTAAAACAATGATGTTTGACCCGCCTATTTGATACTTTGACGTAGTGTTCTCTTTATATGAAGCAACGTTTTTTGAATCAACTACACATAT
Organism: Campylobacterota bacterium; assembly: GCA_034659455.1. GTDB lineage: Bacteria > Campylobacterota > Campylobacteria > Campylobacterales > Sulfurimonadaceae > Sulfurimonas. The sequence continues at coordinate 24,678 of JAYEHI010000039.1, forward strand.
TACACCCTCTACAGATATACCCAGGTTTTGTAAAGATAAAAATATTGGGAATGGCTCAGAAGCACCTGATGTTTCAACAAATATAATTTCAGGATTGTATTTGTTCATAATTTCCATAACGCCGCTTTCGAACTCTTCAGCTAGTTGACAACAGATACAACCTTCAGATATTTCTAGTACTTCGCTATATACATTACTGAGTATATTTCCATCTATGCCTACATCACCAAACTCATTTACGATAATAGCAACTTTTTTATCGCCAAAATACTCCTGTACTGTATTTGTGAGCATTGTAGTTTTACCTACACCTAAAAATCCTGTAATAATAAATGATTGTACCATATGAAAGCCTTGTGAAATTGGTTGAAAATTTTAATTAAATCTATTTAATAAGTCTTGGTAAATTTTTAAGAGTTATGAAATAATTTTAAATGGATAAGTGTTTTATGAGGAGGATATAAATAACTGTGCCAAAGGCACAGTTATAAATTACGCGTTACCGTTATTGTTTTTTGAGTCTTCTAGAATTTGTTTTAAACCAACTTCTTTAGCCCATGCAGCAGTTAAGTCATAAGCAGCAGATGCTGTGTCAAGGTTTTTCTGAATAAGCTCTTGCTTTTTCTTGAATTTTTTCTCAATAACTGAGTCAAGTGTAGCAGTACCACCAGAAGCTGTATACTTCTTAAGGAATCTATCTTTAATTCCCTCTTCGATAGATGTTTTACTTACAGTTCCAAGAGCACCAAAAAGTGCACCAAGCATTGCCATGTTTGTAGCAAGTTCAGTACCTGCTTCATCGATAGCAAACTGAGTAAAGTCACGAGTAAGAACTTTAACATTTAAGTCATCTAAAGTCTTTTGATCTTCTGGAGTTAAAAGATCTCTATCAGAGTTGATGATAACTAGACCATTCTCTTTGATACCTGCGTAAAAAGGCATAGTGTATGATTTACCCATAGTAATAACTTGTGGGTGGAAAATCATAACAACATCAGGATAAATTACTTCCCCTCTGTCGTAAATAGGTACTGTACCAATTCTTACATAAGACTCAGATGGAGCCATACGCTTTTCAGCACCAAAGAAAGGATTAGATACTGCGAAGTAACCATCAGTATCAGCTGCTGTTGCAGCAATGTGAGCAGCAGTAACTGCCCCTTGCCCACCAAGACCTGGAAGTCTTACTTTGATTGAATCTTTTGCCATTATAAACGTCCTTCTTCTTTACATTTTGCTAAGAATGCTTCTGCTTCTGGTGAAACATGTTTGTAAGATGCAAATCTACCTTTATCTTGATCTTTCATTTCACCAAGACCTTCATTTGCACTTAGACCGATTTCAAGAATACAAGGTGTATAGATATTAATGAATGTTGGTCCAATTTCTCTAGCAACTAAGATAGCTTCTCTAACTGCTTTTGCAACTGCTTTAGGTGCAGAAGCTGTCATGTTGATAGAGTAGTGACAACCAGAAGTTGTTGCTAATTCCCACATAGGAACTTTATCAAATTTCTTACCAGTAGGTGCCATTTTGAAAACTTGACCTTTTGGTGTTGAACCTGATTCTTGTCCACCAGTATTTGCATATACTTCATTATCAAAACATAAAGTTGTGATATTTTCTTGTCTAAAGAAAGATTGAAGTGTGTAGTCAAGACCGATATCAACAGTAGCACCGTCTCCAGCTAAAACAACAACATCTTTTTCAGTGTCTGGAAATCTCCAGTCAAGAACTCTTTTGATACCAGATGCAACAGCATTTTGGTTACCAAAAAGTGAGTGCACAGTATGAAGTGCGATGTGTGGGAACATTAAAGAAGTACAACCAGTTGAGTTAACAATAACTGTTTCTTCAGGTTTTGGAAGTGCAGCAAGAACATATCTTAATGCAGCAGCTTCTGGACAACCAGCACATAATGAGTGCTCTTCAAGAATCTCTTTAGTATCAGGAAGTTCCTTAATACCACGAGGCTTCTCTTGATTTTGAGCCCATGTTGCGTTTTCCTCAAGATCAATAATCTCTTGAGGCATAATTTCTCTAAATTCAGGATTGATTTTGTATATATCAATTGCCATGTTATGCTCCTTTTCCAGGGTTGATTTTTTCCATAACTTCTTGGATAATTGCTTCAGCTGGTAAACTCATACCACCAGCAACTCTAGGTCCACCAACGATTTCAGTTCCAGGAATGCCATGCATTGCTGTTTTAACTTCTTTTTCTAACCAACCAATAACATTGAACTCTGGTACGAAAGCGTGTTTTACACCTTCAAGAGCTGCGATCAGTTCTTGTTTAGGGAAAGGTCTAATAGTTCTAAGTTTAATAACTTTAGATTTTACACCTAATTTAGCTAGCTCTCTTTGTCCCTCTTTTGCTTGATGAGATGCAGTACCACAAGTGATGAATGCAACTTCAGCATCAGCATCACCAGTTACATGTGCAAGACCTTTTAAGTAGTGCTCAGCATATGGACGTGAACGTTCAACTGCAGATCTTACTTCCCACTGCCATGAAGCATGAGTCGCATATGAAATGTAGTTTGACTTCATTACAAATGGATCTCTTAAGAAACGTCCTGGAGGAGTCTCAGAATCAATTGGAGGTAATGGAGCTGCATATGGATTATATGGTGTTAGTGCTATATCATCAGCTGGAAGCATAACAGATTCTCTTGTATGTGATACAAAGAAACCATCTACCGCAGTAATAATAGGTACATGAACATCAGGCTGCTCAGCAACGATAAACGCAGCAATTGACATGTCAAATAACTCTTGAACGTTTTCAGCATACCACACCATACATCCTGTTTCAAGAAGGTAACTTACTTCTAAGTTATCTGGTTGAATAGTAAGTGGTGAATTGATACCACGAGCCATTAGAATAAGTTGACATGAAATTCTTGTACCAGACCACTGAGCAAAGTTTTCCATCGCTCTAAGTGTACCTGGACCTGAAGTCGTAGTAATAGTTCTAGCACCGGCCATAGCACAACCAGCAACTTCTGACATTACACCAAACTCATTTTCTCCACGGAAGTATGTACCTACATAACCTTCTGCCCATAACTCACCAATAAGGTGTGCTGCTTCAGATTGTGGTGTAATAGGGTAAGATACTGATGCATCTACTGTACATCTTTTAACTGCTTCTTTTAAAACTTCAGAACCAGTCATAAAGTGCTTCTCTCTTGGAGCTTCGAAAAGTAAGTGATCCGCTGTAACTAATTTTTGTCCAGACCAGTTGTGTGTGTCTGTCATATCTGTAATAGTACTCATTAATTGTCTCCTTTTCTTATAATTTTAGTTCTGATTTTACTTCTTTAGCAATCTTGATAAATTTCTCAAGGTCTGAAGCATGTTGATCTCTAATTGTTGCCATAGCATCTTCGTGTCCAGATAGAGAACACATACCAACAGTCCAACAGTCAGTTTCAGATCTAATTATCTTTAAGGCAACATTTGCATAGTGACAGTGAACACCAATAAAAATTGCTGCACCAATGTTGTTATGCCAAATTGTTAAGTTTGGGTGATTTGGGTTGATTTCAACTTCAGCATCAATTTTTGGATACTTTGGTCTGTAGTCATACATTGGAATCATTTGAACACCAAGAACATCAGCCATCTCTTTAATTAGAGTAGCTTTTTTCTTAGCCTCTTCACTATAACCATATAATACTTGTGGACCAGGGAAAATAGTTGCATTTTCTCTTGTTAACATCTGTTTTGCAATTTCTCTCATTGCAATTTCTTCATCTACCACTTCTTCTAATAAAAGTGCTTTTCCTTCTGGTGGTGTAATAACACCTTCATATACAGCCGCAGGATACGGTGAATAATACGCAGGACCTTGATTTGCCATAAGTTCTCCTATTGATTTTTATTTTTACAATATAAATTTAAATATAAATTATATACTTATTAATCTTCGTGACCAGCCATTTCCATCGTAATACAATTACGATCTAGCATGTCAGTACATACGTATACACATAGTGCACAACCCTTACATCTGTCTTCATCTACCCAAGACGTGTTTCCATCTTTGTTGAACATTAGCGTATTTGCCTCTGGACAATATAGTGTACAAGTGTTACATTTATATTCAGCACACATGTCTGAATTAACTTTTGCTACATAATACATTTTTACTCCTAGTAGTAACTTAAACATGGATATTAGCGGTTATATTAAGATAACTTCTAATAATTAAAGATATAGCGTTAAAAAAACTATCATAACAATCTATAATTAGTGATTGTCACTGTATAATAATATACATTCTTCGTCAGCTAAATTTTATGTTTTCAAAAAGGAGTTTACATAAAAAACCTTTGACTTTTCTTTAAATATAAACATAAACGAGATGGGTGGAAATCTTTTTTTAGTTCCCAATTCACTTATGATTAAACAATGTCACCAAATTTATAAAAGTATATTAATCAAATAAGTTGAGATTATCTGTAATCGACAGAAGGAGCCTTATTTTAGTGCTATTAACATATACTTGTGAGGCAATGAAGAGTTCTATTTCAATCTACATTATGCACTGCTTTTTACTAGGATTTAATGATTTAGCATTGAATTTTAACATAGATTTCACAAGGGTGTTATCGCTTCTTAAAAATATCCATAGTGTTACATTAAGAAACATAAATTTTGCTTATTTATAAAAAATATAGCCTTTTTGTGGAAAAAAAACATTTTTTTACAACACTCAATGACGATGAAAAGCATTGATACAATTTGAAATATCAATGCCCTATGGCATAATTTGAGTAAGCAAAATTAATGCTCAATATATATACTCTTTGAAGTAAGAGAGATATGAGTACAATGGTATCACATAGTGTAAAGTCTATATCTAAATAGAGGGATTTACACTTAAAAATATTATCAAAATGCTAATATGCTTTTATTAGTGTAAATCTTGATAACTCTACTACTTGATAGTGAGATTTACAGCCATTTTACAGGAGTTTTAGTGGAAAAAATTATATTGCTTATTCCAAGCATACCCATCCTAATAGCTATGTTGCTATTTTTTGTTAAGAAAAAAGAAGATATCCCTAGAATTAGTATAGCACTATCTAGTATGATAGCACTACTTGCACTTTGCGGTTCTTATTATGTTATCGCGTATGACACGCAAATCACTGGCTTGAATGGCTTACTGATTTACAATGAGCTTTCGGCTATATTGGTTCCATATGTAGCGATACTAGGACTAGTTATCCGAAAATATGCAACTAAATACATGTGGGATGAGGCTGGTTACAAAAGATTTTTTATTCTTTTAAACTTTATCTTTGCCTCTATCTACTTACTGGTGATGAGTAACAACCTTATTGTCCTTGCATTAGCATGGCAACTAATGAGTGTTGGTCTTTACCTTTTGGTTTCATTTAATGTAGGCTCTAAGACGGCGGTTAAAAATGCTCGATGGACGATGTATATTCACAAGAGTGCAGATTTTGTATTTTTGCTTGCCGTTATTCTGACTTATCAAACATTTGGAAGTTTCGATCTAGTAGTGCTCAAAGAGCAGTGGTTAGTGATGTCTGAGAATCCTATCGATGATCCAATGATTTTTGCAGTTGGGTTGCTCTATCTTTTAGCGGCAATGATGAAATCGGCAATCGTGCCATTTCACATATGGTTACCTTATACCTCTGAAGCACCTACTCCAGTTTCGGGCTTAATGCACGCCGGCGTTGTAAACGTTGGTGGGATACTCTTAAACAAAATGGCTTATCTATTGATTTTAACGCCTGAAGTGCTTAATATCGCTTTTGTTATTGGTCTGTTTACCGCTATTTTTGCATCAATGCTTATGCTTGTTGTATCAGACATTAAGCGTTCCCTTGGTTACTCTACTGTGGGGCAAATGGGTTATATGATCATGGAAGTGGGTCTAGGTGCATTTTCACTTGCGATTTATCACCTCATAGTACATGGAATATTTAAGGCATCTCTCTTCTTGGAGTCTGGTAGTATTATAAAGTATGCTAGAAAAGATTCTCATATTCCAGAGCGTCTTTCAAATAAAACATTTTCTACAGATAATGTGGAGTACAAAAGTAGCAAAACTTTCAAACTTCTAGCACTCTTTACAATAGTGCCAGTTGTAGGATTCCTTGGTGTCAAAGCGCTACTAGCTCCGGAATTTTTTGAGTTTAATGCAGCTATCGTCATTTTGGCATTTGCATGGCTTACTGGGACTCAGCTTTTACTATCCTTTTTTAAAGTATCAAAATTGAACTCTCTTAAAGCGATTTTAGGAATCGTGAGCTCTTTTGTGCTTATACTATTCACATATGAGTATATCGGTCTGAGTTTAGAGCATTTCTTATATGGAAAAGACTCGTTACTCTTTTATGAAGCGGCAACACTTAATGTAACTTTACTTATGGCACTGCTTGTAGTGGCGTTTATTATGATTATTGGATCGCTGTTTATATATCGTAAAGCTTCTATGCATTCTACTAGTACAGATAAAGAGCCAAATAGAACGAAATGGCAGTACTATAGATTTTTAGCTAAGGAAGGCTACTATTTTGATATGTTCAAAAGTTCTAAAAAGGGTAAATTATGATTGCTAATATTCTATTTCTTCTCTTAGTCTCTGGTCTGCCATATTATGTTTTTTTAGAAAAAAGCGATAAGTTTACAAGTAAGTCTATCTTCTTAGTAAGTGCTTTTTTACTTTTATGTGCGATTTTCTTATCATTTTTTATAAATAATCAACATAGCGAGACAATAGTGATTATCTCATTTATTAGTGCTATGTATTCTGTTTACAGAGCGACTAAAACAACAAACTTTTATAAACTAGCTTACTATTTTATATACATAAATGCACCATTCTTTCTTCTTTTTGAAGAGAATGGTGCATTTTACAGTTTATCGCTTTTGGTATCGGTAATAGGTCTTTATTCAATTGCTAATTTTTATGAAAAACATTATGGAAGCGCAAACTATCTTTACGTTCGAGGAATTACGCTTGCCACTCCATTAGTGGGGATTCATATTACGGTCTATTTGATTAGTATAGGGCTCTATCCACCACTGCCAAATTCGCTTTTCTTTTTGAACTATATTTTCAACACTCAAGCAGACCTGTTATGGTTTGTAGTTGTAATAAGTATCTATCTAGGAAACTTTTTGGTTTCGATGAAGGTATTGGAGAAGTCAATTTTTGGAAAAACAAATCCAAATATACACTATGTTGATTTAAGTGCCAAAGAAAAAACTACTCACTTTACGATAATAGTACTGCTTGCACTATTAAGCATTTATGGAGTTAAGGAGATACTTGTATGGGTATTATAGAAAAATTAGACGCTATTAAAGGGAATGTTCCACACTACTGGCCAATTGGCTCGTTTATTCACCACAATCCACTTAAAGGGTTTGAACACCTCGGGTTTAAAGAGGGACTTAACAGAGCGAAGAAGATTTATGGTGGAAAAGTTTATATGGAACCCTCTTATTATTTGAAGTTTTATAATGAGGGAAAAATATCGCACTCTATCTTAGAAGAAAATCTAAAAGAAGTACTTGAGGTCGATGGTTTAGCGGAGTACTACGACTTAGCTATGAAGTGTCTACTTGAAGTAAACCCTCAGTGGAATCACTTCAGAAAACAAGCAGACAATAAGGAACATACAGTTGATGAAGAGCTCTTAGCTTACCTTGATGATGAGTTCTCTTATCATAACAAAGAGAGATGGCTAAAGCAGATAACGAAGCATATGACTCTGTATGAGATTAACGATATTCTTTTTCATCGTGATGATAAAGAGGTAATCGAGAAAAGTGTTATTGAGTATATCACTCGTTTTCTAGATGAGGATCAAACCACTTTAGCAATGGAAGATAGAGAACTTGGAATGTTTGAGACGTTCAAGCTTTATGAAGATTTTGATTATCCTCTTGACTCCGAAGCATTTGTAGAAGAAGCATTGGAGAAACTAAAAGTAAAGAATAAAGAGAGATATCTTTTAACTCATGTGCTTAAACTACACGGTTGGGCTGGATTTATCAAGTACCGTTCTGAAGATCCGGGATATTTTCCACAACAGCAAAACCCATCGTCTCTGATGGACTACATTGCGATAAGACTCTATTATGAGCTTGCTTATCTGCAACATAGAGAGATAAACAACTTTGATTTGCTACATGATTACTCTTTAGAAAATGCTTCGTTTGTAGTACTCAAGATGCTAAAGTACAACTACCAATTACCTGGAAAGTATATAGACGCGATGGAAGAGTCTAAAAACTATGACGATATTTTAGAGCGCTATGTACAAGAGGAGCTTAAGCTTGATGCTAAACAGGTGCATCTCTCAAATGACATACTAAAAAATAGTGAAATCCCTCTAGTAGAACTTGCAAAAATCATGGAAGTTCTAAGAGAAGAAGAGGGCTATATCTGGATGAAGTCTCTTGAAGATACTTATATTCATGCATTTATAGACGAGATGAAGCTTACCGACGAGCCTGAAGTTGAGAGACCTCTAGCATCAATCACTATGTGCTTGGACGTTAGATCTGAAATTACAAGAAGAGCGATAGAGAGTACTGGAAATTACACAACATATGGCGCTGGCGGGTTCTTAGGTTTTCCCATAGCCTTTGTAGAGTTTGATAAAACAAATGAGCAACTTTTGTGTCCTGCAGTTGTTAAGCCTGGAAATATAGTCTTTGAAATCGCTAAAGAGACCGATAACGAATACAAGTCTAAAAAGACTATCAATAAAACTACTAAAAAAGTTATAAGTGATTTGAAAAATAATCCATATACTCCATATATCATGGTTGAAGCTATTGGTTGGGTTTTTGGAATCAATCTTTTTGGTAAAACGTTTGCACCGCAAAGAACGGAAAAGTTCTTTGCAAACTTTAAAGCTAAGAAGCCAAAAACAACTTATACTTTAGATAAACTCTCAGCCCAAGAGATTGAGACATATGTAAACAGACTTCATCTGCATCTTATTAATGAAGCGGTTGTAAATGACTCTTCAGATAAATACTCTCAAGAAGAAGTTCAAGAGATAAGAGACCATTTAGTTCTTGGAAAAGAGTTGTCTTTTGATGTTTCACCAGAGTTCTTGGAGAGACTAAAAAATAGTTACAATGTCTCTTCTGCTGATTATGAACTTCAAAAGATTAAACTTTCAAAAGTTGGATTTACACTTGAAGAAAAAGTCGAATACCTATATAAGTTTTTAATGATGATAGGGCAAATTGACAACTTTGCCGAATTTGTGATTCTTTCAGGGCATGTGAGTATGTCAGATAACAATCCATTTGAATCGGCACTAGATTGTGGTGCATGTGGTGGTAAAAGTAGTCTACCAAATAATAGAGCACTCTGTATGATTGCAAACTCGCCAGATGTAAGAGAAGAGCTAGCGAAAAAAGGAATTACAATTCCTGATGACGTTAAGTTTATACCTTCACTGCATATCACTACGACTGATGAGATAGAGTTTCATGATACAGAGATTTTATCAGAAGAGGAGATGAAAAGATTTTCAGTAGTTAAAAAAGACTTTAAAAAAGCTTCTGGTATCTCTCGTTATGAGAGAGCAGCTCAGTTGCCATACACAACAACTCAAAACGATATCATGATTAAGTCTATGGACTGGTCAGAGACTAGACCTGAGTGGGGGTTAGCTGGTGTGATGGGTGTTTTTGCTGGTCCTAGAAAGTCTATTAAGCATATGCCTTTTGGAAACAGACTCTTTATGCACTCTTATAACTCTGCATTAGATAATGAGAATGCTGATATCCTTACGCGAATCTTTAATGGACCGCTTGTTGTTGGGGAATGGATTAATCTTGAGCATTATTTTGCTACAGTTGACAATGCGGTTTATGGAGCCGGTTCCAAGGTGTATCATAATGTTGTGTCTAAAATAGGTGTCTTTAACGGAAACTACAGTGACTTAAAGATTGGACTTCCAACACAGTCGGTACTTTTAGAAGGTGAAGCGTACCATGAACCTGTGAGACTTCTGACGTATATGGAAGCACCTTTAGCGACAGTAGGCAAAGCGGTAGAAAACTCAGTAGCAAAAGAGTTTATTCTAAATGAATGGATACGACCTATTATCATCGATAAAGAGGCTGGAAAGGTTTACTCATTTGAGTCTGGTGACTTTAGAGTTATTAAAGAGTTTTAAAAATATAAATATAAATAGAAAAGGAAATAAATGTATACAATAGAGATAGATAAAGAGTGTGGCTGCTTCAAAAAAAGCGGTATGGACAAGGTTATGACCTTTGAAACAAGAGAAGACATGTACAATAAAGCACGTGTTTTAGAGTGTCGTATGAATCAAGAATTCTGTATGAAACACTATTTTGAAGCGGTGGATTATGGCGAAAAGATCGTTATTCATAGCACTGTAAGACCAGATGATGATGAAGAAGACGAAGACGTAGAAGATGCAAGAGATCTTGTGAGAAATAGTGGCGTTACAATCGGCTTCGATGGTAGTCAAGTGACTCCAGGTAACAGCGGAAGTAACTAGTCGATATACTATGTAGCTTCTCTAAGAAGTTACATATCGCAATCTATAAAGTGTAAAATAAATCCTATTTTACAGACAAAAACTACTTTTAAAAACCTCCTCAATTTCAGTTATTATTACTATACTCCAACAAATAAATTAAAGGAATAGTTATGTATACAGTATATATGGAAAATGAGTGTGGCTGTTTTAAAAAAAGTGAATTTGAGAAAGAGAAATCTTTTGATACTCAAAGAGAAGCGTATCAATACTCAAATGCATTAGCAGAACATATGAATGAAGATTTTTGTGGCAAGCATCTTTTTGTCAGTGAGAAGATGGATGGTAATGTCTTCATGATAAGAGTAGGAGATAATCCGAATTTTGGAAGCTGTGGAACTGGTGGCGAGAGTAGTTGTAGTTCTGGAAGCTGTGGTTGCTAAACGCCAAATAGTACTCTAGCCAAAGCAGTCCTTGAGAGTGATATTTATATAGAAACTCTTTTTTTACAGGCTTACTTATTTGTTCTACAATTCCTTAAGGTTTGTGGAGCTTTGCAGTTTTTACTTTTTGAACACTTTGTGGAACACAGAAAGCTTGCAACAGCTATCTTTGTTCCAAAAATAAGAGGTTTTGCACTACTAAAATTCACATTAAATAAAATGCATAAATTGGCTCAGTAAGATTATCACTATAACAAAGATAAAAGGCAGTTTGTGGCTTTTAAATAGTAAAGGCTGAATACCAAAGAACACTTGTAATACACCTCTTATTCCAAGCCAAAGCCCTAAGAATGCTTTTAAAGCAAGTGAAATCTGAAAGTTGCTCAAGCCTTCTGGTGATATACTGCCAAAATTGACATGTAGAAGGTATAAACCGCTTATCACAGCCACAATTAGTGCTTTTGGCACTAGCACTTTTGTAAAATGTTTGAAGTGATTCCTCACTTCATCATATCTTTCTTGAGACAAGATTTTTTGCATTCGCATTAAAATCAAATTGTCTGTAAATAAAAAACCACCGTAGATGAAAACTGAAAATATATGAAGTAACTTTACAACTAAATAGATCATTACTTTATATTAGCCTTGTTTTTCTTCATACATTTTTTGAGCAAGATAATCAGCTGTCGGAGCATCAACAGAGTTCACATGCATAACAATCCATTCAGGAGTCTTAAACACAAAGTTTATAATTTTGCCAATATCTCCATACTCCTTCCATTGTTTTGTGGCATAAGATAGGTCTATTAAAAACATATCATGAGCCATCTTATGCATCTCATGATTCGGAAACTCATATTTCTTCATTAATCGTTCTTCATTTATAAAGTGTTCTTTAACATGAGCTATATACTCATCAAGCTTTTTCTCTAAAGCTTCTGGGTCTGTCTTATTAATTTGATACTGTGTTGCAAGTTTCTCTATCTCATTGATGATGGCTATTTCACTCTCATGTGTCTCCTGCATCTCATCGACACTCATAAATTCAACCTGTTCTGCATATAAAATTCCCATTGTTATCTCCTTTGTTGAAATTATAAAGGAAGTGCACGTATACTCTATTGATATATGTCAAGAATTGATTTTTAGTGTGGAACCTTGCTGAATCAGTTTTTTCTCTTCTAAAAGCTGCTTTGTAACTCTAGAGAAAGTTTCTGGGGTTATTCCAAGAAGAGAAGCTATTTCATAACGTTTGAGATCAACTGCGAGCTTGGAGCTCTTTTTGTAAAAGTTCAACACTTTCTCTTTGGAATTTGATGCAAGATTAAAATGGATGTTTTGCTGTAAGAGATCGACTTTATCAAGAAGAGACAATATCACTTCATAGGAGAGCTTAGGATACTCTTTTAAAAATCCTTCAAACTTTCCTAAAGGGATTTGAATCACTGCTCCATCACTGTGAAACCTTGCTGTGGATGGAAGTTGGATATGTTTTAAAATTGCAGCTTCAGCTAGAAAAGCATAACGATGAAAATATCCTATCACTATCTCATCTCCTTTAGAATTGTGTTTGTAGATACTCACTATTCCATCAATAAGTATTAAAACATTTTTGCTAATATCGCCTTGTGTGAATAGGGTGTTCCCCTCTTTGTAGTTCACAACATTGGATACATCTGACAGCAGTTCTAGTTCTTTACTAGATAAGGAATGAAATACTGGAATCTGCTTTAAAATATTTAAGATGTTCATATAATGTCTCTTGGGGTTTATAGTTGTTTCAGTATTATAACTTTATCTGCATTATTTAAAATATCTGCCACTCTTTTTTGCCAAAGTGTTTTAATTCTCGTTTCTCATCATAGGCGGCTTGTTTGTGTAAAATCTTGTCTAAAAGTTCTTTGTGTTTTTTGTCAGCCTGGATTGAACCAGGGTCATAGGTAAGAGAAACTGTTTTTAAGTTATCTATGCGTTGCATCTCCATAGTGGCATCCATGAGTCAAAGAATTTTAGCGTATTGAACAAGGACTCATCCCTGTTTTAAAGAACATTGCTGTCACTGCGTCCATAGTTTGAATATGGTTGTTAAGCCATGCTGGGAGTGTCTCTATAAGGTATGTTTTAAGTATTATGATGTCTCCACCCTCTTGCCACTTTCTAAAAACATCATCCATAGCTGCAAGTGCATTGTCATGCTCCCCTTTATGCATTGGATATGGTGGAAAAGCCATCTCCTGCATCTTTTCTTCCTCACCTTTAAAGTGCTCCACTGTATGCTTAAACCATTCTTTATACTGCTGTTCGACCTTTGCTTTGTTTATAGCACTTGGTTCTTTTTCGTAAAGTAGAACAAGGTCAAAGAGTTCATTGATAATATCTACATCCTCTATATGTACATCATTCATAAATTCCATAGCCACAATTGGTAGCGATTTCTTATCTAATAACATCTACTTAAACTCCTTTCCTTCATACCTATCATATATCCACTCAGCAACAACTTGTTTTTCTTTATTGGTAAGTTGCCCTTTAAGTGATGGCATTATTCCGAATTTCTCAATAGCCATAGGATGACACATTGTATATTGCAGATTAGGGTTGTCAATATACTCTTTGATGAATGCTACAACAACTTGACGATGCACATCTTCATCATCATCTTTTATGATTATATTGTTTTTTAATTGATTTGCTACCTCAATCATTGGAGGAGCTTTCAGGCTTGCAAAACGTTTCTTCGTTTCGCTTTTAGATATTATCTCTATATGACATTGTTGACACTTTTGCTTATATACCTCATAACCTTCATTTGCTAAAATAGATGAAACAGATATGATAAACATTAGAATTATTGTTTTCAAAGACCACTCCTTTTTAATTTTTACGCAATCAATAGTTTTTCAAGATCATCTTTTGCATTGCCAGTCAAATGTAGCTTAAAATGTTCTGCTAGAAAATTGAATATATCCTCATTAACAAACTGAGGAGGTTTTGGACCAAGGTAGATATCCTTTATACCTAGACTAAAAAGTGCTAAAAGTATGATTACCGCTTTTTGCTCCATCCAAGACAGAACTATAGAAATCGGCAGGTCATTTATAGGTGTGTTTAGAGCTTCACTCACAGCTTTAGCGATCTCTACTGCACCATTAGAATCATTACATTGCCCTAAATCAAGATAGCGAGGTATCTCTGTTCCTGGAACATTTCCAAAATCAATATCATTGAAACGGAACTTTCCACAACTTGAAGTAATGATTACACAATCCTCAGGAAGGTTTTCTGCCATTTCTCTGTAATAGTTTCCTGCTTTTCCTGGAGCATCACACCCAGCTATAACAAAAAATTGTCTAATTTTTCCAGTTTGAATAGCATCTAGAATCTGAGGAGCTAATGTAAGGATTGTTTTATAGTGATGTCCTGTAACAAGTGTGAGATCATCGTTCATGTTTGTATCTTCACACTGCAAGGTTTTCTCTATAAGTTCATCAAAGTTACCATCTACTATAGGAGTACTTCCCTCAACACCAACAATCTTATATGTAAATACTCTATCTATATAGTCAGCATCTTTTTTAGGTGGAACAATACAGTTTGTATTTACAACAAAAGTACCTTTGAAGCGTTGCATCAGCTCTACTTGATCAAACCATGCTTTACCAACATTTCCTTTCAGATGTGAATACTTCTTAAGTTCAGGATATCCATGTGCAGGAAGCATTTCAGAGTGAGTGTAAACATTTATGCCTTTATCTTTTGTTGCCTCTAAAAGATGTTCCATCATCTCAAGATTATGCCCACTGACAAGTATTGCTTTGCCTTCAACATTGTTTTGAGAAACAACAACTGGTGTTGGAATTCCAAATTTTCCTATATGGGCATTTGAGAGTTTATCCATCACTTCAACACCAGCAGATCCAACTTTCATAAGTTGAGCTATATGATCATCAAAGTTAAAGTTTACATTGGTAAGCGTAAAATAAAGTGTTTCACTCATAACATCATCAACCCCTTTTGTCTCTTGAGGCTTCAACTCATTAAGATGTTCTCTATATGCACTAAGTCCTTTTAAACCAAACACCATTATATCTTGAAGACGGGCAAGATTTTCATCTTTTCCACAAGTCCCTACACTT
Source organism: Campylobacterota bacterium (assembly GCA_034659455.1). Taxonomy (GTDB): domain Bacteria; phylum Campylobacterota; class Campylobacteria; order Campylobacterales; family Sulfurimonadaceae; genus Sulfurimonas. Next base: position 39,786 of record JAYEHI010000039.1, read on the forward strand.
ACACCTGATGATCCACAACCATTTGGCATACTCATTTCACATTGATAACAAAACATACTCATAATTTCCCCTTGATAAATAATTTATGGGAAAAGTTTACAAGCTTTCTTTTGTTTTCGTATTGATATATATCAAGACAGAAAGATGCTTTGTAGCTTGAATTGCAGAACCTGTTCTTTTTGGTACAAAATGTAAAATTAAAAGTGAGTATCAATAAAGGTTTTCACGGTAAATTGTGAGGACTTCTATACTCTCATCTGAGACACGGTATATAATACTAAAACCTTGATACACTAGTTTCCTAGTATTTGGTGCTAATTCCTCACTGGGTCTACCTGCTTGGGGAAAAGATTCAAGAGTCTGAGTAATATATTTACGCAACTTTTTTACATAAGATGCTGTCGTTTTTTTTGATCCACTTTGTTGATAGATATATTCTGCTAATGAATCAAGTCTTTGGTAGGCTTTTTGAGAAAAATCAATTTTCATATTTAGCTAGAACCTTATCAAAAGCTTCTTCAACGCCGATTATATCTCCTCTTTGAATTTCTTCTATCGCCTCTTGTACTTCACGCTTCAAAGCGGCATGAGTTCTATTATATTCATCAAGTGAAATCAGTACAACACTTTTGTCATTTTTAGTAGTTATTATAATCTCTTCATCATTATCACATGCACTATCAATCAGAGTTTTGAGATTGTTACGGGCATTTGTGTAGTTTACAGCTTGCATATTAATCCTTTTATATGACAGGTTTCTGTCATTTTATCATATTTATCTAAATTTGAAGAGTATAGTTAGTTATATTGATACATTGCACAGAATGTTTCTGATAGCATTTTTTTAGAGCTTTCTATAAATGAGTGATATTGTTTTAATGGGGGCTGCTAACACAAAACCCTGAAGGGTATCTATTCCCAGAGGGAATATTTTATGCGAATATATCGCTTTTATCAGGATTTTTCTCTTGATATTTTACTATGTAAGAGCACTGTGCTACAGCTTTTTTGCCTGCTTTTTCTATCTCTTGGAGTACATCTTCTAAAAGAGTTCTAGCAAGACCTTTTCCCGCTAGTGCGTCTGGTACTATTGTATGCGTTAAGTGCATATTTCTATTTTGATCATCATAAGTGATGTATGCTATATGACCATCTATGTGGTACTCGTATTTACATTCGTCTGCATTGTGAATGAGTGTATGTGACATAATTTTCCTTCTTTGTTTGTAAGTTACTATTTTATCTAAAAAATTCTATTTTCCTAGTGAGCAGGAAAAGGAACTTCATCTAAGGAAAACTCTTGTAACTTTTGGGTGATCCAGTGATGCTGAGGGGAGCCTTCATTACAAAAGAAGTAGAGAGCTCCTCCATCCTCATCATTTTGTACGAGAACGCCATCATTTTCTTCTATGCCCCAAGCACTAGAGTTATCATAATACTTATAGTCACTAAAGAGTACAAAGCTTTGAAGTGTAATCTCTTTTTCTAGAGAGTAGAAAAGAAATCTCTTAGAAGCGACATCCTCTACTTTCACAAGAGTGGAAGAGCTTAAGTTATGGAGTTTGTACTCAAACGACATAAGAAATTCAGATAAAAATTCATGACTCCAAGCAAGGACTTGCTTCATGCACTTTGATGTAGCTGGATCGGTGTTGTCTCTGTCTAAGTAGGCCGTATTATAATCTTTGCAGATATTGCTATAGTCTACTCCTATACCTATCTTTTTCATATTAGGCTTCTTTGAGTACCTTGACTTCATCGTCAACTTTGATGCTACCGTATGCTACAGGAGTCACAAAGATACCACGGTTTCCATGGATAAGTTCAGGAAGTTCTGGTGCAAACGCATAGAGGTAACGATAACTCTCACACGGTCCATCTACTTCAAATATCATATCGCCTATCTCTAATAGAGAACCAGCTTTTAGATGGTTTATATCTATATCCACATAGATATCTTCCATCAAAACACCATTGTCAACAACGAGTTCAGCCTCTTCTATAATGTCATAGCTTTTTTTGGAGACGATAACCATCTTGTGTTCAGTTCCGTTTTCATAGTCTCTGCTTCCCATGATACCATTCTCATCACAGTCCATATCTTCAACTTCCATACGGTGACCAGCGCGTATCATATCTGGCATAATCATATATAAAGATAATACTTTTCCATCTGTCATATTTTGTCCTTATTTTAGTGTAATAATTTTTTGGGATAATAGCATAATTTGTCTGTACTCTAGTTACTATTTTTAACTAGAGTAATAATATAATTATAAA
>JAYEHI010000040.1:0-7910 GCA_034659455.1 Campylobacterota bacterium
GAGAACTTAAAGGTGGCGTTTGAAGAGTATGACAGAGAAGGGTTTTTAGAGAACTCTAAAGAGCTTAGAAGCTATTTAGAGCATGGAAGTTCTGCGAGGGTTGCAGACTACCTAAAAGGTACTTGAGTGGTAACCTAAATTCATACATAGAATTAACAAATTCTAATTTAAAATAAAATGAATAATGGCAAACCATAGAGAAGAAGTAAATATAGTCAAGAATTCAAAGATTCTACACTCCAGTTAATCATCAATAATAATTAGAGTGTAGTAAAAGTAGTAGAGGATTTAGCCATACATCCTAAGACCTTATATCTTTGGGTGTTAACATATAAAAAGAGCATAATATTCCAACTAGAATAGCAAGGGTATCTTCATCAACTGAGACAATAGATGAAGAGAACAAACTACTCAAACAAGAGCATAATATTTTAAAAAAGGCTACAGTATACTTCGCAAAAAAACTCTCTAAAGTATGCATGGATCAAAGAGAATAAATATATTTTAGTACATCGCTGATATGTAAAATAATAAATGTAGATTTATCTAGTTATTATCGCTAGATACGTAGTGGTAGTGTTGTTAAGAAAGTAGATAAACTGATTAATAAGATTATTGAATCCATATTTATTCAAGACAGAAATAAGTGAAAGAATAAAGTGAAATATGCAGTATGTGGAATGTTATGGGATTATTTGGGACAAAAGGTGAGTTTAAAACTTTATAACAAAAGAGTATATTTAGTTATACTTTTATTAAAAGTTTTTGTACAGTAAGGTAACGACATGAGTGTGGAAGAAAAAGCAAGAGAAAATATAAAAGGCATCATAAAAGACGTATTTGAGCATACTCAAGAGCAAAATGCCATTGTGGTCTATGATACAAACTCTACCATCTCTAAAGTACTCTACGATGCCTATAAAAAATCCCTTCCAGCTGCTCAGTTTATTGACTTTGATGCTACAGAGCCACAAGAGGTTTTAGAGTTCCTAAACTCCCTAAACGAATCTGACTTTGTAGCGCTTATACAGTCTACAAACTTCCGTCTTGATGCTTTTAGAATCCGAGTAGAGCTCTTTAAACGCCAGATAAAAGTGATTGAACATCCTCACTTAAACCGTATGAGAGAGAGTGAAGTTCCATGCTATATCGACTCTCTTTATTATGATAAAGAGTACATTCGAGGAACTGGTCGTGCACTTAAAGCTAAGATAGACACTGCTAGTTGCGCCACTATAGAGAGTGATGGAGAGTCTCTTTACTACGATTCTCCTTTTGAATCTGCAAAACTCAACATCGGTGACTACTCACAGATGACTAACACTGGGGGTCAATTTCCTATTGGCGAAGTTTTTACCGAGGCTAAGGAGTTAGAAGCTCTAAGTGGTCGTGTGAAAATCTTTATCTTTAGTGGTACAAGCTACAAGCTCCACATACCAGAGACTCCAGCAACTCTTATCATAGAAAAAGGACAAGTAGTTGGTAGAGAGAACACAACTCCAGCTTTTGATGAAATCTTAGATCTTATCTACCATGGTGAAGGAAGTATATGGGTAAGAGAACTTGGGTTTGGACTCAACCGAGCTTTTAGTAAAATGCGAACTGTAAGTGATACCGGAACTTATGAGCGCATGTGTGGAGTGCATCTCTCCTTAGGAAAAAAACACGGTATGTATGGAAAACCTGGTTTTAAAAGGGGAGATGGAAGGTTTCACGTTGATGTCTTTGTGGATACAACAAGAGTGAAACTCGATGAAGAGATTGTTTTTGAAAATGAAGAGTGGTGCTTTTAAACACTCACCTCTTTAATATCTGCTATTTTTAGTATACTTTTATATACAGACGCTACAAGAGATTTTCTATTGTTCTTGATAGCTTCATCTTCTGCATTTACCATTACATTTGTAAAAAAAGTATCAAGTTCTGGCTTCAGACCCAATAGAGCGTCTAACTCCTCTTCATAAGAGCCGTAAAGGGCTTCATTTGCAGTTATGAAACTTACGAAAAGCGCTTTTTCAGCATCCTCTTCAAAAAGAGTCTCGTTTATCTCTAAAGTGGCATTTAAGTCCATATCTTTCGTGATGTTTGCCACTCGCTTAAAAGTAGAGCTTACTTCATCAAAACCTTCAGAGTTTACAAGGTTGTTCAATGCTTCTATCTTTCTACCAAGTGCAAGAAGGTCTCTCTCACCTGATGCTAGTACTGCTTCAATGATAGAAGGGTTTACTTTGTAAGACTTTTTAATACGCTCTAGGATAAAGTTTTCTAATTTCTCTAAATCTATCTCAGCATAGTTTTGTGCTAACTCTTTCATACTCTCTACTATGTCAAACTCAAACTCAAACTCGTTCACAATTCTCACAAGTCCGTTTACAGCACGACGAAGTGCAAATGGGTCACGAGAACCTGTAGGGATTTGATTTACTGAGAAGAGTCCTAAGAGAGTGTCAAGTTTTATACTCATCGCAACAACTGCACTGAGTGGTGTTGAAGGAAGGTCGCTATCTTCACCATCTGGAAGATACTGCTCTGTGATAGCAGTAGCTACTTCTCTCTTTTCACCCTGCTCTAGTGCGTAGTAACCACCCATAAGACCCTGAAGCTCTGTAAACTCATACACCATCTCTGTCATAAGGTCAGCTTTTGCGAGCTCTATAGCACGATTTAAATCCTCTTTTTTACAGTTAAGTCTAAACTTATCAAAAAGCTTGTTTGCTATAACACCCTCACGCTCTATCTTATCTGTAACAGAACCAAGACCTTTAAAGAAAGTAATCTTCTCTAAACCTTTTGTAGAGAGTCCAGTTTTAAGGTCATTGTCCCAGAAGAAGAGTCCATCTGCTAAACGCGGACGAAGTACAACTTCATTTCCTGCTATAACCTCAGAGAAGTCATCTGTAAGTGCATTTGAAACTACCACAAACTTGTTGATAAGCTTGCCATCTTTAAAGACTGGAAAGTAGCGTTGGTGCTCTTTCATAGAGGTAACAATAACCTCAGGAGGAAGTCTTAAAAATGCCTCATCAAATGAGCCTAAAAGAGCAGTAGGATTTTCAGTAATAGCTACAACCTCTTCAAAAAGCTCTTCATCAACCTCTATGGTCAAACCACTTGAAGCTTCTATAGCCTTAAAGTCAGCAGCAATTTTTTCAGCTCTTACTTCTGGAAAGAGTGAAACACCACCCGATGCTAAAACATCAAAATACTCTTTAGCTCCACTAACCTCAGTAGCTCCAAACTTAGAGATACGGTGTACAAAAGTGACCTTAGAGGAATTTACACCAAAAAGAGTGAGAGGTACAAGAGCGTCATCTAACATCACATTTACCCATCTGATAGGACGGATAAAACTCTCGCTTGAACTTCCCCATCGCATACTCTTACCAAACTCTAAAGACTTTACCCATTTTTCAATTATCTCAGGAAGTAGCTCTGTTGAGGGTTTCCCAGCTACGTCTTTTTTGTAGTAAAGAACCTCTTTACCACCCTTATCTGTAGAGCTAAGCTCTTCTAGTGAAACGCCACACTTTTTAGCAAAACCATTTGCAGCTGGAGTTGCCACACCATCTTTGTAGGCTACTGCTAAAGGAGCACCAAAGAACTCCTCTACAGAATCTTCTTGTGCCGCTTTAAACTCTCTATGCCAAATCACTAAACGACGAGGAGTATAATAAAATTCGAACTCACCAAGAAGTGAATACTCTTCTAATATTTTTGCATATTTTGTCTCAATATTTTTCAGCTCTTTTAAAAGTGGAACTGCGGGAAGCTCTTCGACACCGATTTCGATAAGTAGTGGTTTTAACATCTTTGGACTCTTTGTATATTAATTATCGCGATTTTATCAATTTTTTGGTTAAAATATACTTTTTAAAACCTCACTAGGAACGAAATATTGTTTTATTTCGACCTGTATGCTTAGCTTCATAGAGAGCATCGTCAGCATTTTTTAATAACTCGTCGAGAGAGTTTATACTCTTATTAGCTGAAGCGATTCCATTGCTGATACTCACAGGTATCTTAATGCCTGTATCGGCAGTTATGGAGAGGTTCTCAATGCTTATTCTAATATCTTCCATTTTGTTTTTAATCGCTTCATCTGACCCACAAGTTAAAATTGCGAACTCCTCACCACCTAATCTTCCAAATATATCATCTTCTTCAAGGCGTTGACCGATGGCTTTGGAGATAGTTTTTATAACTATGTCACCAACGGGGTGACCATGCGTATCATTGACTCTTTTAAAATTATCGATGTCTAATATGACTGCATGTAGGTTATCATATCTCTCGCTAAAAAGCTTAAGACCCAATTTAAAAAAATGTCGACGATTAAAAATACCAGTCATTGGATCGCGAGACGCAATAAATGTGAGATGCTCAATCAAGTGCTTTAACTCTAATTCACGATTAACTCTTGCGAGTAACTCTTTTGGTTTAAACGGTTTGGAGATATAATCATTACCGCCAACCTCATAAGCTTTTTCAATACTTTGCTCATCTGTTTTTGCCGTTATAAAAATAATTGACAAGTTAGTGCTAGACTCATTTGCCCGAATCTGTTTACACACTTCATACCCATCAATTCCAGGCATCATAATATCAAGCAAAACAAGATCAATGTGCTCATCCTCTATAATCTCTAAAGCACTCAATCCATCTTTTGCAACTATAACGTCAAACTCATCAAGGTGTTCGAGAAGCAACATAATATTAGATGGGTTATCATCAACTATTAACAGAGTTGAAGTACTTGGAACTACGTTAATCATTTAGTAACTCCAATGCATCTTTAAAATTAAAATTTCTTAATTCTACATTAACTTCATTGAGTAATAATAGATTTGCTTCGCTCAGTTGAATAGTGTTAAGTTTATCAACTATGGGCTGATATTTTTTTGGTCGTTTGCTTCTAATGGCAGACTTAAGCTCATCAAATAGTAACTTGCACTCTTCTTCGCAGAGTGTTACCTTAGTAGTGAGTGATGGTTCTACACTCTCTTGATTGACTACTCTCTCTTGAAGCTCTTTTATCACAGCTGCACACTCCTCATAAAGCTTAGGCAAGAGCATTCTATCTTGGCTTTTATCTAGCTCTTGGGCAATGGTCTCTAATTTAGTAGCACCTACATATCCACATAGCCCCTTGAGTGTATGCGTAGCTCGTGCAAAAGATTCATTATCTAAGTCATCAAAATTGATTTGGGAGTAATCCTCAATAAAGCTTGTTACAACTCTTTTATAAGTTGCCTGATTTTTTTTAACAAACGCAAGCCCTTTATCAATATCAACATGCCCCATCTCTTGTTTTATAGGTGCTTTTTGATCACTACTTTTCTCAATATGCTTTATAAGAGCCTGATAGAGTTTATCTACATTTATAGGTTTGTTAACATGTTCTTGCATTCCAGCTTTTTGAGTGCGCTCTATATCCTCTACCATCGCGTTTGCCGTGAGCGCGATAATAGGAATCTTTTTATTAAGTTCACGAATTATTTTTGTTGCCTCAAAGCCATCCATTACAGGCATCTGTAAATCCATAAGAATCAACGCATACTTCTGCGGATTAGCTTTATAAAGTGCAACAGCCTCTTCTCCATTATTTGCTATTTCAATCTCAACTCCACTATCTTCTAAGAGTCCCATCACTACAAATTGATTTGTTTTATTATCCTCTGCTAAGAGTATATTGACACCATCAAGCACATCGACATTATGTTTAAGAGTATCGTCAAGTTCTTCAGTTGACTCTTTTATTTTATGGTTTTCTAAAAATATAGTACTTAAAGCATCATTTAAAAGTGAAGGGTTGACTGGCTTTTGCAAAAAGAAATCCACTCCAACCTCTTTAGCAAGTTTAGATATGGACTCTTGGCGAAATGCACTGACCATAATAATTGCTATAGGGTGTTTTTTACCGCAAACCTTCTCAAGCTCAATAATTGTTTCAATTCCATCTAGACCAGGCATATTCCAATCTAAAAGAACTAAATCATAATCAGCTCCACAACCTTTAAGTTTTTCAATCGCTTCGCTACCACTATAAGCATGATCTGCTTCGATACTGAATGTCATAAGCGTTGAAGATAAAATATCATGCCAGGTTCTGTTATCATCAACAATTAAAACTCTCTTATCACTAAACATATTGTAATGATGTTCACGAGTAAGCTCTTCAAGTTCAATCTCAAATATAAACTTACTCCCTTTGCCATACTCACTCTCAATCCATATGCTACCATCCATCATCTCTACCAACTGTTTAGAGATTCTAAGACCTAAACCCGTACCACCATACTCACGGGTTGTACTGCCATCGGCTTGCATAAAAGGTTTAAAGAGTTTTGATTGCTGCTCTTGTGTTAAACCAATACCAGTATCATTCACCTCAAAACGGTATCTATTTTTTTCAATCCGTTTTACGTAAATTCCCACTTCACCTTCACTAGTAAACTTAACGGCGTTCCCCATTAAGTTCGTGATTATCTGCGATAAACGTAGACTATCACCATGATAATATTTATCTACATCCCTTTCATAACTTACAATGAGCTCTAGGTTTTTTTCATGCGCTTTATGCTCGATAAGGTCAACTATGGATTCAATAGTTTTAAAAAGGTCAAATTCACTTTTTTCAATTGCAAGTTTTCCAGCTTCAATTTTTGAGATATCTAAAATATCGTTGATTATGCTCAGTAAAGATTTAGCACTATTATCGATCTTCTCTACATAACCACGCTGTTTATCATTAAGTTCAGTTTGGAGAGTTAGATGCGAAATTCCGATGATTCCATTCATTGGGGTACGGATCTCATGACTCATATTGGCTAGAAACTCACTCTTAGCTTGAGTGGCGTCCATCGCTTTTTGACTCTGAATCTTTAAATTGTACTCGAGTAACTTTTGACGATATCCGATAACTAATAATAAAAATATCATAAAAGCGGCAATAATTTTACTCACTAAAAGGTTGTTAAAAAATGCAGAGATAACAGCGTCATCCTCATAGGATACAATCCAAGCTACAACCTCTTTTGTAACCGCTTGCTTAATTGGTAAAAAGGTGACTACCCTGATACTTTCATCTAGAGGTATATAGTAAACAAAACCTTTCTCCTCTTCCATATTAGGTTTAATCATCTCAACAAGCCGTGAAAGGTTTTTCGTATCATTGTTCAAACAGTGTTTTACATCAGAGTGCTTGAGTACGGTCGCCAGATATTCACTATGTTCACCACTCTGTTGGTAGTTTAAAATCATATCGTCTCTTTTCCACGCTTTAGCGCTAAAAACGTCTTTATGAATTAAAAAGTGGGAGTGAATATCACTAACATCATTCAGGTAAGCCTGAAGTAACTCCGTGGGAAAAGAGGCTTCAAAAGCTCCTATATGTTTGCCATCTTTACCAAGTAGAGGATATACATTTCGAAATGCGTGAGCCGTACGCCCTTGCGTGAAACCGTGTATCTTTTTTAAAGTTTTATTGACAAGCTCAAAATCCTCACGAATTCCAGTTAAATTGTCACCAAATTTTTCAGGTTTATGCATGCGTAAAAAAACCGTATTGTCAGGAAAAATAAAGTGATACTGCAATAGGTTGTTTAGTTTGTATATTTCATAGGGTTTAGCTAAAGCATTTTGGAGTTTGTTTCGTAAAGATTTTAGTTTCTCTGGCTCATCACGATGAAGATATGCCTCTGTAAGTAACTCTTGCACCTTCTGATTACTCATCGTCTCTTCATATATTTGCTTTGCAAGACGTTTTTGATTATATAAAAATATATCATAATGTATCTGTAAGCTTTTTTGATGCTTATCTAAAATTGTGCTCACATGTGCTTGAGTGTATTTTTCAGAAATAAAATATATGGCGATATTTATTCCCAAAAACAGGAAAAACGACACTGTAA
>JAYEHI010000040.1:8010-16019 GCA_034659455.1 Campylobacterota bacterium
ATAGTATATGTATCGATGATAAAAATTCTACTCAGAAGATATATGGAACGGACGCAATATTTGAGCTCAAACTTGATGCCAACCAAACAAAAACCATCTATATAAAAAGCACTATGAACACTATGCAGTACCCACTTATTACAATCTATAGTGAGCTCAACTCAAAAAAAAGAGTTAGCAATAACAACCTCATACTCTCAATACTACTTGGTATGCTCATAGCTCTCTCAATTTATCATGCTTTTTTATACATAACGACAAGGCATAAAGAGTATATTTATTACGCTCTATACTTAGCTTGTGCTTCTATTTGGGAGTCCATTATGGCTGGTGTGCTTGCCAATGGCTTTGGTATATATATGGATGAAACCTATGAGGTATTTCTCACTTCTATTTTAGTTTTGCCTCTCTTTTTAGTACTTTTTGCAAAATCCATTTTTGATACAAAAACCGACTACAAAACTGAAGATAGGTTTTTAAACTCCATTATTCTCTTTTTTATGATTGATATTGGTATAAGTATATTTGACATACAGCTTGCACTCATTATATCATCTAAGCTTTATACCTATATGTTTATAACACTTTTCATAACAACCTACTCCATCATGAGAAAAGGAAACCCTTTTGCGCTGACTTTCTTACTTGCCAATGCATTTTTCTCACTCTTTATGATGATAACGAATCTCTACTATCAAGGATTTATCAACTACACTCCTTTTATATTTAATGCTGCAAGCATTGGGGTTATACTTGAAGCACTTGTGCTTTCACTGTTACTCTTACACAAAATAAAGCTTCTGCAAACAAGCGAAATTGATAAAACAAAAGAACTACTTGAACATATAGAGGGCTCAAGAGAGAAAGACAAAATACTTTTCCAACAAAACAAACTTGCTAGCATGGGAGAGATGATAGAAAACATCGCTCACCAATGGCGTCAACCACTCTCTCAAGTGAACTCTGCTGTTTTGGTTATAGACAACTACCTTATGCCTGAAAGTAAGAACTACAAAGAGATAGATCAAAAACTCACAGAGATTGAAGATTTGACATTTTATATGTCAAAGACTATAGATAGCTTTAAAAACTTTTTTAAGCCAAATAAGAAAGATGCCACCTTTTATGTTGAAGACATTATTAACTCCTCTTTACTCATAGCCAAAAATACTATCCCTGAAAAAACCATTACTATCGTTCTTAAAAATTATAAAGACGATAGATACTTTGGTCTAGAAGATGAACTTCAGCAGGTACTCATCATTATTCTAAATAATGCCAAAGAGGCGCTTGTTCAAAATAAAATAGAGAATCCAAGAATAGAGATTCAAACCATTAATACAGATGATTACTACACTATCACTATAAGCGACAATGCCGGTGGAATTGATGCAGATATTATAGATAAAATCTTCGATCCGTACTTCACCACAAAACATAAATCCCAAGGAACCGGATTAGGACTTTACATATCTAAGCTCATAATTGAAGAGAATATGCATGGCGTTTTAACTGTACAAAATAGAGATGCAGGAAGCTGTTTTGAGATAAAACTTCCACTTAAAGAGTCTTCTCCTATCTAGCCATCATACAAAATGTTACATTTAGGTACTAAAAATAAAAAAAAACTTAAATAAGACAAATATACTCTTATTTATGAAAAGCATAAAGATTTTGAAGATACAATATCGTCATTAAAACAAAACACAAGGAATTTAATATGCCAAAAGTAAACGTATACGAAAACATCGACAATGTAGAAAGAGAAGCGAAAAAAGACTTAATCGACCGTCACTCACCATTCATCACAGTTGAAGGTGAAGCTAAAAAAGGCGAGACTTTAAAAGTTAACGTTAAAATGGGTAACGAGTATACTCACCCAGATGATTTCGATCACTTCATCGAGTCTATCACTCTTTTCAATGGTGAAACTAAACTAGCTATGGCTACTTTCGTTCCAGGTACTCTTGGTAACGAAAAATCTCACTGCGAAGTAACTTTCACTATCCGTCCAATGGGTAAAAAACTTAACCTAGTTGCACACGGTTACTGTACTAAACACGGTATCTGGGAATCAACTGCAGTTGTTGTAGAAGTAGCTGAGTAGTAATCACTCTCTCTATTTGATAAAGAGTTTCTAACTCTTTATCGCTAAACCTCTTTTATCTACTCTTTCCTTAAAAATTTTCTATTATTAAATATTTTTGCAAGCTTATCTATTTTATATGTTATTATTTTAAACTTTTAATAAGAGGATAATTTACATGGACGATACAACAGACCTAACGACCTTAACAATTCGAATCGCTATATTTGTAGTAATTGCGGGGATATTTTTCTTTGTACTCAAATCAAACAAGACTAAAGAGGATTAAATTCCTCTTTAGTAAAAGTCCAACTTACTTTAACTTACCATTTCCATAGTGTTGAAATAGATAATCAGTAACTATTTTTACATCTTCTTTCATAATAGGTGCTTTAAAGTGTGTGATCATCTTTTCAGTTTTCTTTTTCCAAAAGTCACGAGACTGTGGACCTTGATTTATGATGTAACCAAAAGAGTGGCACATCAAACAGTTTGCTTGAACCGCGTCAAAACCTTTACCCATCTTAATCTCATAAGAGATATATGGAACTTCTACTTGCTCTTCTACTTGAGCAAAAACTGAACTTACAGCTAATAGTGTTAATAATATAATTTTTTTCATCATCTCTCTCCTAAACCACTTCTACAGTAACTACGTCGATACCGTTATATTTGTATCCACCGTGGTTCCAGAGTATATCTTTTGCCAAAGGTTGCTCATCACCTAAACGGTTTACCGCTTTTGCCATGATATTTACTTTTCCATACTTAGTAGGTTTATAAGCAAATCTGAACTCTGTAAACGCGTAACGTCCACCCTCTTGTTTAAGGAGTGATTCCTTCCAAGTTTTTCCCTCATCAGTAGAGATAAGAACCTTTCTTATACCATGACCATCATCAAACGCTACTCCGCGGATAACTATATGAGAATTGTGATAAATTTTCATATCATTTTCAGGGTAGCCAATGATAGATTTCACATTCATAGTTGTAATAGGTTTCGTTGGTTTGAAGTGCTTATCTGGCGTTTCACTCTCTGTTTCATTATCAGGGATACGATATGCCACGTCCATAAAGAATAGAGACTTATACTCATTTGTCACAGTAATGTTACTAAGCATTTTAACCCAGCTATCAGAGTAGTATCCAGGAATCACTAAACGTAGTGGATAACCATTTAAGTATGGAAGATCTTCGCCATTCATCTCATAAGCGATAATAACATGGTCGTTTAACTCTTCAACTTCTAACTCTCTTACAAAGTTTGGCGTTTCATAGTAAGCTGCATTATCTTTACCATTAAAGCCAATCCAGTGAGCGTCTTTTTTCAGACCAGCTTTTTGAAGTAGGTCTGAGAGTCTTACACCTTTCCACTTTGCACAACCCATAGCACCACTTCCCCACTGGATACCACCAGCTATCGGAGTAAACGCCGAACGACTATTTCCACCACACTGAAGTACAGCAGTAACTTCTACTTGTTCAAAGTCATTTTTAAGCTCTTTAAGAGTGATATTTAACTCTTTATCTACTAAACCATCTATTTTGATAGTGTATGACTCTAAATCAATTTTAGTAGGAATATCTGGAAGGTGCCATCTTACAAAAAACTCATCATTTGGAGTAATCCCTTTTGAAAATGTGCTTCTTGGAGACTCTAAGAGTGGCGGTCTATCAGAGTATGTAATCATAGGTCGTTTTTCTGGAAATGCCATTGTAGACATTTTTTGTCCATCTTTTGGTTGGTGAGTTACACCAGCTTGTGCTGCAGACAGGTTTGTTCCCACTATAGCTGCTGATGCAACGATTGAAGTTTTTAAAAAATCTCTTCTTTGCATAAGTTGTCCTTATAAAATTTATTATGCTCTTATTATAGCAATATTATTTTAAAAAGAGTTAAACTTATGATTATTTTTTGTCTACTTTGCCGTATATCTTTCTCCAATTTTTGGATCTTCTATCAAGGTCTCTTCTGAGAGTATTTTAATAGGTATCGTTTTGTTTTTCAGAGAACTAGTAGCTCTAAATACTGAAAAGTGAAGGTGAGGACCACTTGAGTAGCCTGTGTTTCCAGAGTATCCCAAGGCAAATCCTTGAGGCACTCTATCCCCTTCTTTAACCAAAACACCTTTATGCTTTAGATGATAGTAAGTTGCAAATGTTCCATCTTTGTGTAAAATACGCACATAGTTACCCTCCCTTGCATATTTTTTTTCATACCCTCCAGAGTTTGAATTTGATTTCGTTTTTACTACTATTCCACCTCGTGCTGCATATATTTTCGTTCCCTCTGACATAGGAAAGTCTATAGCATAAGCGGAAGATCCTTTATGAGTCTTAGTGCCATTATAACCCTGACTCACATAATGTGAACTCCCCTTTTTATAGGGCAGTCTATATATGAACTCGTCGCTATGTCTCGCATCTTTTGAACCCATGATCCAACTAAAATTATAACTATAGAATGAATCTCCATTCGTAACTTTTAGAGTTACATACTCTATCATTGAGTTTGCTTTTACAACTATTATATCTTTGACATTATGACTCAATAGTAAGTTCTTATACTTCTGTTTTACTTTGATAGTTACTGGATAGATATTTCTGTTTTCAAACTTTACATAAATACTGTTTTTCACTCTATCTGTAACTACTCTAACACTCTTGTTGGATTTTTTCTTTGAGTTTGAGTCGTATGCCGAGTTAATAACTTCGGCTTTAAAGAGCTCTAATGTCTCTTCCATAAGCTTTGTGTCACCTATGCGCTTATCAAGTATTGGGCAGTTTAATTTATGTTGATTTTGTGAGTAAAAAGCTATTGCTCGATTTGTGTTGTTAGAGTTTTGAAAGAGTCCCTCAAAGGCATACGAAGTTAGTTTCAAAAAGAGTTGGTAATCATCTCTATCTATAGCCTCATCAATGCTTTTATGAAGAAGGTGAAGAAGCTTATCGTACTCTTTTTGCAGTTCTCTTAACTCTAAAAGATAAGCTTTTTTCTCTTTTTTATTAGAAGAGGTATCCACTCTATAGCCATTTTCTAGTGCTTTTTTTGCTTGTTTTTTAAAGAGTTGTGTTTGTTTATAAAGAGCTTCTACCTCTTCATACTTAGAAAATGCGTTTACGGACTTATATAGAGGCGTTCCTAACTGAGCAAAAGAGCTTGGATACTCTTCTGCCAATAGAGTACTTATGAGTAGAAGAAGAGTAAAAAATAACCTAAACACCACCTATATACTCTGGAATTAAACTTTTAATTTTTTCATATATTTTTTGAAAGTCTGTTGAGTGAACTCGTGTATCTGCGATACTGGTGATGAAGTTGGTATCTCTCTCCCAACGTGGCACTAGATGCATATGTATATGTTCAGCTATCCCAGCACCCCCAGCACGACCTAAGTTCATCCCTATGTTTACTCCATGAGTGCCAAACCCCTCTTTAAGAAGTCTCACTCCCTTTTGCGCTAAAGCGGACATGTGCAACCAAACTTCTGGGTCTAGCCCTTCGAGCTTATCTGTATGTATATGAGGTATTATCATAAAGTGTCCCGGTGTGTAAGGATACTTATTCATCACTATAAAGCAGTACTCATCTCGATAAAGAACATGTAACTTTTCTGAATCATCCGGATGTGAACTAATATGACAAAAGACACACCCTTTTATATCTGTACTTGTTACATACTCTTCTCGCCAAGGGGCGTATAATATATTTTCCATTAGTACTCATACATACTTTGAGCTCGTTATTTAATCATCTGATCTAGAAGTCTAAAGAGCTCCGATGATGCTTTCTCAGTATCTTCAAAAAGCCTTATGATTTCGTCATTTTCAACAGTTTCATTGTTTTTCAGTTGACTCATCACTTTGGCGATGTTCTCATGCACACGAGTATGAGGCTCTTTTATTGCACTAAAAGCGCTATTCCCGGAGAACTGTTTTTTTCCATCACTTTCATACCATTTACCGATGTTACATGCACTATGGTCCCCAAGTTTCATATCTGGTTTACCCTCAAAAACAGAAGAGTAGGTATAGTTTTTATAGATAATATGATCGAGTTTCGCCATGTTTGCAAATAGCTCTTGACCTATCACCGTATTGTCCGCTTTGATTTTTTCTACATTCTCAACCATCGTATAAAGAGTCTCTTTAAAATGGTCGAGTCTCTCTTGTGAGGTGTGTGCCTGAGTCTCAATATTTTCACTATTTTCTGACATACTCATTGAGTTTTGTTTTAAAACACTAATGTTTGCTTCAACTTCACTTGTCGCTTTTTGTGTACGCTCTGCAAGTTTACGAACTTCATCAGCAACAACAGCAAACCCACGACCATGTTCTCCTGCACGAGCCGCTTCGATAGCTGCATTTAAAGCGAGTAAGTTTGTCTGATCAGAGATATCTTTAATAAGTGCGATAACATTAAAAATCTCTTCTACATTAGTGTTTAGCTGCTCACTTGATGAACGAGACTCGCTTATCATCTCTGTAATATTTGACATACTATCTATAATCATATCTGTAGAAGCGGTCACGTCTTGAATCACTTCAGCTGTAGATTGATTAAGTACGTTCACATCATTAACATTGGAGACGTTTTGCTCCATACTGCCTCTTAGGTTGTTTGCATTCTCTATCGCGCCACCTATCATCTGATGAGATAGAGCTAGAGTAAGTTCGTTTTTGCTCATACTCTCTTTTACTTGGAGAGTCGACTCTTCAGCCCTTTGAGCTTCTGCTTGTGCATCGAGTGCTATGCCTTGGACTTTATCTAAGAACCTATTAAAACTCTCACTTGCTTTTCCTAACTCATCCTTAGAGGGAACAGGCAATCTTTTTGAAAGATCAGCGTCTCCATGAGCTAACTCTATGGCAACGTCACTAAGATTTTCAATAGGTTTTACAATGGCGATTTTAATCACTATAAACAAGAAAAGAAGTATAAAGAAATCTAAAACAGCCATTATATAAACCTGTCTGATAAGAGAATCTTCTGATTTTACTATGACACTATTTACGTTTTCTATATTGTTTCCGACAAGAGCATATGCAACAACTTTTCCTGAAAAATCTTTTATTGGTTCTGAAACTACAAAATATTTATCTGTGATAGTGAAATTTTGCGTATCTGAGATGTTAATGTTTTTCATGTCCTGAAAATAATCGTTGTTGATAAAAGACTCTTTAACGGCTAAAGTGTACTTTCCTACTTTTGGCGCATTTTTTAAAGATGAAGCTATATCAAGAAACTCATCCTTCATAACTATCACTATGTCGTAATCGTTAACCTCTTTAGCACTTTTTACAGCTGAATTTAGCCCTTGCATAAACTCTACCGAGCCTAAATACTCTCCACCACTCATCACAGGAGATAAACCTCGTAGAACCAAACCAGCACGTCCAAGCTCTATAGCTACCAAAGGTTTATGGTTATTTTTAACATTCACAACAGTACTTCTAAAACCACTCAGGTCATCGCCAAACTTCTTAGGACTCCACGCTCTTACAAAACTATGCACATTAGCGTCATGCACGTGTACTTTGATATTTTTATAGTTCGTATTCTCTTTAAAATCTTTAGAAATATTAGCTAATCCATTCATCGCTATACTTCTGTCGTTTGATTTAAGAGCCGTGACTACGTCATGGTTTTTTGAGATGTTAATGGCGTTTGTGAGCCCTACACTCTCTTTGGCTTTGACAGCTTCAATAAATACTGAACGCAAGTCCTTACATTGTGTGTTATAAACATCATCTTTCATCTCTTGGATTGAGTAAACATAATTTACTAAAATAATGATAAAACCGATTATAATGGATGTAACGAGGGGGATATGTACTTTTGTACTAATTGAGAGGTTTTTCACAAATAGTCCTTTACTTAGATTTATATACAAATATAATAATACTATGCAAAGGCTTAAAC
>JAYEHI010000041.1:0-3375 GCA_034659455.1 Campylobacterota bacterium
TCCATGCCCATACCTGATCTTCACCCCATCCTATATGAGGATATGGTATCGATTTCCAAGCTTTTTTAGAGATTGCGGAGTTGTTGTCTGAGTAAAACATCATCTTCATCTGCCACTCTAGTGAGCCTCTCGCAATATGCGATGGCATAGAGTCGCTCCAAGAGTAGACTTTTGGTAGTGTATCAAAGTGGTTGAAGTGGTTGTTCATATCTCGTTTCACAAAAGCTGAGTGCTCTTCATACGCTACATGTTTACCAAATACCCCTACAATCTTCTCATCAACTGAGAAACCTTTGATAAGCTCTTCTAACCAGTTCTCATCATAAGGGAGGGCGTCTTGTGTTAAGAATGCCACATAGTCCCCTTGTGCTTTCTCTATCCCCATATCTCTTGTTCTACCATGTTGAAAATCTTTTCTCTTTATCCCTATATAATTTATATTCTCATATCTGTTGGAATACTCTTGGAGTATTTGAGCTGTTGTATCATCTGACTCACTGTCTATCACTATAACATCATATGAAAATGTAGTTTTTTGTGATAGTAGAGTTTGTAGAAGTTGTTCTATCTCACCTTCTGCATTAAGTGTTGGGATAACTACTGTTGCATGAGTGTTTGAAGAGAATCCTGAATTTGTAATACTCTCTATATCTAAACCTATGTAGTTTTCCTTTTCTAACTCTTTATAGAGTGCATCGTTGATACTTTGAGCAGCTTTTTTCCAACTGATTTTACTCAAAAAGTTTAGCCCCTCAGCGATTTGACTCTCTCTTTTACTTTTATCATCTATAAGGCTTTTAATACTTGAGGCTATAGAGGATACATTTGGTTTTGCAAATGTCACCTCAGTCTCATCAAAAATATAGCGTGTACTCTCTACATCCATCTCCACTATAGGCAAGCCACACGCCATCATCTCTAGTGGTATGAGCGAGTAGTTTGTTGCCGAAAACACCACTCCAATATCACATGAGTTATAAAGCTCAGCTAAACCTTCAGGTGACATTATACCATGGTTAGTATAGTCAAAGTCAGGTACGACGGGGAGGTCCTCTTGACCAAAACAGTGTACATGGATATTTGACTCCTCTTTTGCCAACTCGCTTAAACCTGCAAAGCCAAGTTTCACTGCTCTTCTTGGTGTGTAGCTCCTAGAGTAAAAAGCTATGTTTATCTTATCTTTTACTATGTATTTATCACTTTTATCTACACTATAGACATCAGCATCGGCACAGAGTGGAAAGTCGTAAGCTGTCATACCATGATCTTGTGCTTTTTTCTTAAGCCATGTTCCAGCAGTAACAGCAGTGAAGCCAAAGCTATAAGTCTGTTCTGCTATGAGGTAGTTTTCACCCATAGGATGGAACATAGGCTCGTAATCTTGGATAAAGTAACATCGTTTTTTGAACTTGCTCATAGAACGCACAGGATAAGTAGTCCAACAATCTGTAGCAAAAACTATATCACCACTAATCCACTCTGTATTATCTGGTAAAAAATGAACATCTACATTGTCACCTATGGGTTGAAAATGTTGATTAATAGTTGTTTTCGCTATTGATGGTGTCTTATTCACCTCAGGAGTTTGAATCCAAATTGTTTGTCTATGTCCAAGCTTTTCTAAAAAGTAGACCATTCTAAAAATAGTCATGTGTCCACCTGCTCCAATCATAAAGTCAGGTATTACCCAGTGGATATTGAGAGACTTTTTATCAAAGTAGTTATACATAGGTGAGAGCTTATTTTGAGTGTTAGCACTTATTTTTGGCTCATTACGCATCCATTTATTTCCTACAGTATAATTGTCAGAATATTGTGAAGCTTCAGTAAATAAATGTTTATGCTTGTAAAGATGATTGTAGTACGCACTTACTTCATATTCACTTTTTTGTGCGTATATTGAAAAGAATCTTTCCATTGCATGTGCTAATGTGCCATCTAAGTTAGTATTTGTATTTTGAAAATCTTCATATTCAAAATTACATCCTATAAGCTCTCTAAAACATTCTGTTTTAAACCATTGCATTGTGCCAGCTGCAAATTCATAGTGTGAGTAACTTTCTTCAATTGGTAAATTTAATCTCTCTACTAAAGTATTTATTTGCTTAAGGTTATCATCAGAATGAATATACCTTTTTATAGTGAAATAGTTTTCAGGATACAAAATAGCACATTTCTCATGTGTCTCAAAATACTCTATACTCTCTCTGATGATATTTGAGTCTCCTAAAAGCTTATCAAAGAGATAGGTTCTCCACATATCTCCCCAGTCCGTATGAAGGCTTCTTTTTGTATGTATATGGCACATATAGTCATACTTATACCACGCATCTTTAAAGGTGATAAACATTGGAGTTATATCTCTTCCTATATTTTCAACTACTTCTACATGAAGGTTTTTTAAATTTGGAGTGTCCGCAAAGAAATTTTCTATATAAATTTTATCTGGATTTGACATTGTGGAGATAAGCAGGTCAAAGTTAAAAGGCATATTTAAGAGGTATTTTTTTATTTGTGGAGCGATATCTGTATAGAACATGTGTATTTGAATAGCAATCTTCTTAGTGGTAGTAAACTCTTTATTTCCTTCAAAGTATACAGCACTTTTTGGAAGAGTTTTATTGTCAGGGTGTTCTATAAAGTGCAACAGTGGGCAGTAGTCTATCTGATGTTTTTGCATGTAATAAAATGTATCAAAAGTAGCAGATGGATTTCTATGCTCTAAGTAACCTGAAGCTAGATAGTGAAATAGTGGATTTATTCCACTGTTTCTCACATCTTCATACTGATTCAAATAGTACTCTTTGTCAAAAGAGTTGTTACTTAAGAGAGTGAGCATATCTTTGTGGGAGACAAATGGATTTGACTTTCTCCCCTCTCTTATACCAGACTCAACATAGTGTAAAAATGGGTTCATACCACTCTCTTTGATGTCTCCATAACTATCAAGATAAAATTTTGTATCGAACCATACGTTTGGAACTCTATCCTCTTTCCATCCATATTGACAGAAGTGTTTTAGAGGATCTGCACCACTTGATGCTATATCGGTATATACGGATAAGTAATACTCTGCATCAAAGAGTCCAGTTTTGTGTATGGTGAGCTCTTCTCCAATATATTCTGTTATTTCTACTTCTAAAGGTTCGTTTTGAGAGTTTTCAAGCTCTATAATTATTTCTGTTTTTGTCTCTATTTTCTTTTCTACTTTAATATACTTTGCTACTCTCTTTTCTCTTTTTCCATATCGAATAAACTGCAACAAAAAGTCAAACTCATCACTCTCAATAGCCTTGAGGTCATCATAGCTATTTTTATAAAACTCTACATCAAACCCCTTTGCTAACTCCTCTTCATACTCCTTTTTCTCAGTGG
>JAYEHI010000042.1:0-15931 GCA_034659455.1 Campylobacterota bacterium
AAAAATGCGGTGAGTTGCGTTTAGATAAACGCGGGGTACTTGTAGCAAGTGAGTTAGCAAAAACTCTCAAGATAAAAATAGGCTCAAAAATCATCTACTCAACGCAAGATAGTAGTGGAGAGATAAATGCCATGTCTCTAAGAGTGAGAGGCATAATCCAGACGGGAAATGTCTCACTTGATGCTTCGGCAATATTTGTTCAGAGAGAAAAACTACAAAAGTTCTTGGGTCTAACTCCTAGTGAAGCTACACAGATAGCTCTACGAAGCTCCTCGAAAACTCTACTAAGCGAGTTACAAAAGAGTTATCCAGAGCTTGAAGTCAAAAGCTTTTTAGAACTCTATCCTATGATGAAACAGATGCAAGATGTCATGGTCATATTTAACTCTGTGACATTTTTCATAGTGATGATGGTTGTTTTTATCGGCATCATGGGGGTGATGTATGTCTCTATTCTCGATCGCATAAGAGAGTTTGGGATTATGCGAAGCATAGGGATGTCTTACTCGCTTATACGGTATCAGATATTTTTAGAGGCTCTTTTTGTAGGGCTTGTTGGGTATGTTTTTGGAGCACTGCTTGGGTATGGGGCTCTTTTTTACCTAGAGGTTTATGGGCTAGACTTGAGTGCCTATGCAGATGGGATGGAGAGTTTTGGCTACTCTAGCACGCTCTATGCGACTATAAAACTGAGCTATTTCACCTCCACATTTATAGCAATAGTGGGAGCATCTATCTTAAGCACGCTATTGCCTCTTAGAAAAATAAAAACAATGAACTCTATAGAAGTAACAAAGGTTGACTCATGATAAAAATTCAAAATCTAAACAAGTACTTTTACAAGGGAGAGGAGCGAGAACTCCACGCTCTTAAAAACATAAACTTAGAGATACAAGAGGGTGAGTACTCTCTGCTTACTGGTCCCTCAGGTTGTGGAAAGACCACGCTTCTAAACGCCATAGGCGCACTCGATGGAGTGGACAGTGGAGAGATTTACTTAGAGGGTAGGGAGATAAGCGCACTTGATGAGGATGAGAGAACAACCATAAGACTTAATGAGATGGGTTTTGTTTTTCAAGCGTACAATCTCATACCTGTGTTGAGCGTAGAAGAGAACATAGGTTTCATCATGAAGCTTCGTGGCTTTAGCGATGAGGAGATAAAAAGAAGAGTTTTAGAGGTGGCAACGCTTCTTGAGATAGAAGAGAAACTTGACTCTCTTCCATCAACTCTCAGTGGTGGACAACAGCAGCGCGTGGCAGTTGCTCGTGCAGTCGCTCCAAAACCAAAGATAATACTAGCGGACGAACCAACGGCAAACCTAGACTCGAAAAACTCAAAGGCTCTGATGGATATGATGAAGTCACTCAATGAAAAAGAGGGCATAAGCATAGTTTTTGCTTCGCATGATGAGTATGTCATAAAGAGCGTGAGAAGAGTTATAAAGATGGTAGATGGAGAAGTCGTTGCTAGTTAAGGTCGGACTCTTACTCTTGGCGTTTAGTGCTCTTGTAAACGCGGAGTTTAGTTATAGAGTTGAGAACACAAACTTTACACTCTCTCAAGGCTCACTAAACCCTTCGAGCGATAAGAGCTACCTCTACAACTACGATAGACTCCGTTTTCGCTCAGACTATAGTAGTGATGCATTTTTTGCAACGCTTATTTTTGATGGTGTGAACTACTTTGGGGAGAGTTATGTAAACTCTCCTGATTTTGAGTATGTAAAACTTCAAAAGTCCGATACTCCTTTTAAAACGCAGAGTGAGCATAACCCTTATGGAAGTGGTAGCGTTTATGCAAAACTCTATAGGGCTTACGGTGGTTATGAAGATGACACAAACAGAGTAGTTGTCGGTCTGCAAAATATCACTATGGGAGTAGGAAGAATCTGGACTCCTGTGAACCTTTTTAACCCTAGAAACACCTATGCCCTTGAACCCGATGAGACCTTTGGAGTCTTTGGAGTCTCCTATACAAGACATATCTCCGAGACGTCCGACGTCACCGTAGTGGCTTCACAAAAAGAGAATAGCAGCTTTAAGTATGCAGGTCGTTATAAGGCATATCTTGATGTTGCAGACTTTGCCATAGATATTGTGAGCTCTGATGAGACAAAAATGCTCGGGTACGAGCTAGAGGCAAACCTAGGGGAGAGTGGCGTTGAGGTGAGAAGTGAGGGAGCTTATATAAAAAACTCTCTCAAAAAAGATATGCTTAGAGATGAGGATGTGGAGTTTTTCCAAGGGATAGTTGGAGCTGACTATGCTTTTAAAGATGGCATAACACTCATAGCTGAAGCACTCTACTCAAGCAAGAGTTTCTCCTATGAGCAGATACTCTTAAACTACGACTCAGAAGTACTCCCAAACCTAGTCTACTCCAATTTCTATACAGCAGTTACGCTCTCGTACGCTTTTAACATCTACCTAGATGGTTCACTCCTCTACATAGAGAGCTTTAACGATAAAAACTCACGATATGTCTCGCCAACACTTACATACACACTCAACGACTACAACTCCTTTTTACTCGGAGCGATGATACAAAATGGAGAGAGTGGAAGTGAGTTTGGGGAGTTTAAAAACTCTTACTACTTTAAGTGGCTATTGTCGTTTTAGAGCTATTCAATAGCTCTATAAGAACCCTTTCTCCCTTTCCATATTTTTGCTTCATTGGCACCTGAACAGACATTTTTTGCGTAGAGTGTTCCTTTACCTGATTGCTTATGTTTTTTAATAAAGTAATCATAAGCGGTGTACTTTTCTTTAGAGCCTTTGGCATTCTTTTTGGAAAAAACCTCTTGAAGTTTCTGTTTGTGATCAGCATTTACGAAACAGACATCCCCATCTATAAACTTTGCCCCGGTGGAGTAGGCATCTCTTCCTCTGAAGTAGACCATCTCATCCTCTTTAGATTTTTCACTGATGATTTTGACATTGTTTAGTCTGAATCCCGCATCGTACTTGTTGTATAGACCTGCACCTTTTATGTAAGCTGTGAGGTTAGTAACACTAGGAAAAGTAGCGTCTTTTTTAGTGGTAGTTATAGTGTTTTTGTCATTTCCAAACTCCATTGCAGCAGAGTCGTGGTTGTTTTTGCTGTCAACTCTATTTTGTACAATGAGAACATTCTTAATTTTTCCTCTATACCCGAGATCAGTATCAAGTGAATCATCTCTAGCATTATAAATATAGAGACCATCTATGTTGACACAACCTCCCCATATCTCTATACCGTCATCCTTACCACCAACGATTGCGATGTTTTTTATAACCGTTTTTCTTCCTACTCCAGCTAAAGAGAGACCATTTAACTCTTTGTCTTTTTTTACTTTATATCCTGTATGTTTTATGAGTACATACTCTAAAACACCAGAGGATTCATTGTCGTACTTATGTGATTGACTTCCAAAGGAGACACTCTTATCAGCTTCATACTTGTTCTCAGTATAGTGTGTATAGGCATTTCCTGCTATAACTAGACCTCCCCACTCTCCAGTGTGTCCAGCAGAAGAGTAACCAAGCAGATCCATCTGTGAAGTGAAAACTATCGGATTAGACTTTGTACCCTTTGCCATTATTTTTGAGTCTTTTGAGATAACTAGGTAGGAGAAAAGGCTGCATCCTGCAAGAGTTGCTCCTGGCTCTATAGTGAGTGTTGCATTGTTCTCTACAATTACCCGTTTATCTATGCCGTAAACTTTTGAAGCTTTGAGTGTCATATCTGAAGTGATGATATTAGGTAACCTTTCATTTACAACAAGGTCGTTACAGTTTCCTAGAGAGTTATTAGCACTTAGTAGAATAAGAAGAGAAGAGAGCATTTGTAGAAGAATTGTTTTCATAGAGTTAGTCCTTAGAATTTTTTTGAAATAGTAGTTTCAAATAATTTCATAAATATAACTATATTGTTACAAGATGATGACATGTTTTTAAGGTGAAAGTCTAACCGGCAGTAACCTGATTTTTTCCATTGTTTTTAGCACGATACATATTTTTATCTGTTCTTATAAAGAGAGTATCTTCTGTGTCACTCTCCTCAAACTCTGCAACTCCCATACTGATGGTGATAGGTCTTCCTAGAATACTATGGAGGTTTTTTTCTACAGATAGGCGAATTTTCTCAGCACTCTCTTTTGCGTCACTGAGAGTGTTTTGAGGAAGAATAATAGTAAACTCTTCTCCTCCAACCCTACAAAGAGTATCGCTCTCTCTAATGATACTCTCAACAAGCTGACTCATTTGGATAAGTACTGTATCACCAACTTTATGACCATGCTCATCATTGATTTTTTTAAAATTATCTATATCATAAAGAATGAGTGAGAAAGGAGTTTTATAGCGTTTATATACATTTATAGCCTCTCGAAATTTTTTGTAAAAGTATTTTCTATTTTTGAGTCTTGTAAGATGATCTGTAGTGGTTTCATCTTCAAGTTTTTTGGTTGCAAGCTCTTTTTTAAGTCTGTAGGCGTAGATAAAGAGTGCAAAGCCAATTAATAGAGAAAAAACAACTACAATCATATAGGAGAGAATCGCATTTCTTTTTATAAGGGAAACAAACTCCAACTCTCCTAAAGCTATCGCATAGCCAACCTTTTCATGAGTAAAATCATTAAGGATTGGCATAAAGTGCGCAATGTATATCGTGCCATTTATGAGTTTGTAAAAAGAGTGTTCTTGGATAGTTTGAATCTTCTCTTGAAGTTCTTTATCGTTGATAAAAGAGTATATCTCTTGGGGGTGTGGACAGTTGTTTTCATTGGCATCAAGGAGTGTTGACTGGATTTTAAAGTTTTTGAGTGTTTGATACTCTTTATAATTAGACATTTCAGATGCAAAGAGTTTTTTCTCAATGATATCGTTTTTGATAATGAAGTCTAGATGAAGGTCAGAGTGTTTTTCAAATATCTGCTTAAATGTCAGCAGAGAGGTTGAGATCTCCACACTTCCTATATGCTGATTTTTATTGTCAAAAAGAGGGTAGACATATCTGTAACCATTAAATATTTTTCCCTCTTCAAAACCTATAATAGGTTTTTTAAACTTATTTACATACTTAACACTCTCTCGAAACTTGGAGAGGTTGTCTCCAAATTTTTGCGGTTTATGGTAGCGAAGAAAACTATCATTATTTGGAAGATGAAAATGAAGTTGTTGTATTCCGTATCTGGTATACATATCGTAATCGTTTTTGAGAAGTTCATAAAGTTTTTTGTGTATAGCACTCTTTTGAGTCTCATCTGCATGGTGTGCATCTTTAAAAACATCAATCACTTTAGATTTTGAAATGATATTTTCATAGATAAAGTCAGATAAGTTTTTGACATCATCAATAATAATGGCTAAGTTTTTTTCACTTTTCTCATACTGAATTTTATTGAGGTCTTGAATAAAAAAGTTGAGCCTTATAGTGTTTGCTAGTGCAAAAATAAAAAACAGACTTAATGCAATTTTTATATAAAGTTTCATAATAACACTATTGTACTATAATTTAGATGAAAAAATTCTGAATACTACTATATAGTTTTTTAGAGCTATACTTAAAGCTGACTTGCTATAATGTCGCATAAACTTTGAACAAAAGATGGTAAATGAACAGAGAAGATGAGTTATCGCAACTAGGTGCAGGTAAGACAGAATACAAATATGAGTATGCACCAGAACTACTTGAAACATTTGAGAATGTGCATCAGGAGAATGACTACTGGGTGACTCTAAACGCCGATGAGTTTACGTCTTTGTGTCCTATAACCAATCAGCCCGATTTTGGGACGCTTATCATTAACTATATTCCAGATGTGAAAATGGTTGAGAGTAAATCTCTCAAACTCTATCTATTTAGCTTTATAAACAATGGCGAGTTTCATGAAGATGTTGTCAACAAAATCGGGAAAGATTTAGTGGCGTTGATGTCACCCAAATACCTTGAGGTTGTTGGGCTTTTTTATCCTCGTGGCAATATAAGCATACATCCTCGTTTTTTCTACTCCAACGATGATGAAAAGTATAAAAAAATGCAAGAGCATAGATTTTTAAACGCCAACTTAAATCCTCAAAGGGTAGGCTAGATGAGAGTAGTAAAGATTCATAAGGGTACAAGAGTGGAGTTTAACTCTAACGAGCTTCTTTTTTTGGGTAAAAGCGGGCAGCCATATCGTGGTTCGCTCTATGTAAAGTTTGAGTCTCTTGGAGAGAGTTTTGATACGGTGGATTTTAAACGCTATATCACCTCTCTTCGTTCTAGCACTCTCAATGCAGAGGACATTGCTTATGAGATTTACTCTAAAATCCAGAGTAGTATAAACACTAAGAGTCTTGGCGTTGTGGTTGACTTAAGCGCTAGAGGTGGAATAGCGCAGCGTTTGAGCTATGGATCGGAGTTTGTCGTAACTCAAAAAAATAATATATTTCAAGTTGGATAGTTAATGAATAATAGCACTTCTATAGCCTTGGGTGGGTTTGATGGTATGCACATCGGTCATCAAGAGCTTTTTCGTCAGTTGGATGAAAATGGCACAATTGTAGTTATTGAGACAGGGTATGCAAACCTTACACCGGAGCGTCATCGTGAGAAGTTTACCGATTACCGTATAGTCTATCTGAAGCTTGATGATATCCGTCACCTTGATGGAGAGGGGTTTATCAAGTTTCTTCATCTGAATTTTCCTAAACTAAACAAGATAGTGGTCGGTTATGATTTTCATTTTGGAAAAGATAGAAAGTACTCTTTTAACGATTTAAAAAGTATGTTTGATGGTGACGTTATAGTTGTTGACGAGGTAAAACACAAAAACGACTCGGTACATTCTCATAAAGTGCGTCAAAAACTTACCATTGGTGACATAAAAGGCGCAAATGAGTTCTTGGGGCACAACTACACTCTAGTGGGAAATGTCGTAAAGGGACAGGGCATAGGAAAAAAAGAACTTGTAGCGACTATAAATATAGAAGCACCAGAGTTTTTGATACCAAAGGAGGGTGTTTACGTGACTCTCACTCGGATAGACAATGAAGAACACTTTCATCCATCCGTGAGTTTTATAGGGCACCGAGTAAGTACAGATGGCTCCTTTGCTATAGAGAGTCATATACTTGATGGAGAGGTACTTTGCCAAAAAGAAGCAGATATACGATTTGTTGCGTTTATACGAGAAAACGAAAAGTATGATAGTTTGCAAAAACTTCATTCAGCGATAGAGTCTGACATTGCAAAAGCAAACAGAGAATTACAAAGATTACAACTTTAAAAGAAAGTTACTAAGGAAATAGCGATGAGCATTGAGAGATTATATCTAGAAGAACGTGAACCAATTCACTTCAAGTTTGAACAAAATCAAGATGATTTTATAGTTGATGAGATAGGAGTAGAGTTCAAGGGAAATGGTAACTATGCTATCTTGCACATAAAAAAAGTTGAGATGACTACCTGGGATATGATAGCGGCATTCTCAGACTTTTTGAACATAAACGCTGAGAAAATTGGTTATGCCGGTCTCAAAGACAAACATGCAACTACTACACAGTATATCTCTGTAGAAGCAAGATACGAAAAAGAGCTTAAAAAATTTAAACACCCTCAGATAAAAGTGATAGGGTGGACACGACACACTCACTCTATTAGAATGGGTGATTTAATAGGAAATCGTTTCACAATAAACCTCTTTGAAGTAAACCAAATTCAAGCGGGTCAAATAGAGAAGTTAGCCAAAAAGTCTCAAAAGTTTGGACTGCCAAACTACTTTGGTTATCAGCGTTTTGGACGTGATGGTGACTCGATAGAGCAAGCTAAAGAGATGATAGAGGGGGATCTTCATATAGAAGATGCAAAGCTTAAAAAGTTTCTAATCTCGATATATCAGAGCGTTTACTTTAACGAGTGGCTAGTAGAGAGAGTACTGATGAGTAGAGAGCAAAATGCAGGAAAGTTTTTACTTCTTGAGGGTGACCTGTATCTTGACTCTAAGGGAAAACTATTTACTCCCAAGCAGCCTCAGCAAAAAGACTTTGAAGAGCATAAGGTGGTGCCGACGGGACTGCTTTGCGGTCGTGGTGTTTATCGCTCTCGTGATAAAGCGGGCGAGATTGAAGCCAAATATGATGATGGGTTTTTGTATGAGAAGGGTTTAAGACGTGAAGCAATAATATTTCCAAAAGATATCAACATAAAATACAACAAAGACTTTGATAAGATGAATATCACCTTTACGCTACCAAAAGGTTCTTATGCGACTGTATTTCTAGAAAACATTGCAAGTAAAAACTTTAAAGCCAAAAAGGTTAAAAAGCCTCAAAAATCGGGTAGAGTTAAGAAGTGAACTCTACCACTCTTCCTCTTCTTCATTTATCTCTGAATCATCATATGGATCCATATGTACGAGTATATGACACTTTTTATCTTTAAAGTACTCTTTTAACTTCGCTTCTACTTTGTCTGAAACTATATGTGCGTCATAGAGAGATATGCTCACATTAAAAACAGCATGAACAGAGATGAAGACATGAGAACCTGATTCTCGTGTTTGGAGATAGTGATACGCTTGTATAACTGGTTCGTTTTTCAAAATCTCTTCTATTTTATCTCTATCTTCTTGTGGTAAGGCAGCATCGAGGAGCATGAGAACACCCTCTCTGATGATAGGGTAAGAGGAGTAGATCATAAATAGGGCGATACCGATACCAAGAATAGGGTCTATCAGTTGCTCCCCAGTGTAGTGGATGGCAGCTAGGGCGAGAAGAACTGCACCGTTTGAGAAGAGATCCGTCTTGTAGTGTAGGGCATCCGCTTTGATGACCATATTGCCAGTTTTTTTGGCAACATAGATTAAAAATGCCACTAAAAATGCAGTGATGATAAAAGAGGCTATCATGACTAAAACACTCTCAGTCATATGCTGCATCTCTCTAGGGTGAGTTATCTTTACAAGTGCCTCATAGAGGATAAAAAGACCAGAAAGGGAGATAACAGTACCCTCTATAACTGCTGCAAGAGGTTCTATTTTACTTCGTCCAAAGTTAAATTGACCATCAGGATTTTTTTCGGCATTTGAGAGGGCAAAGTAGTTAAAAAGTGATACGGTCAAATCTAAAAAGGAGTCTATTGCTGATGCAAGAACAGCGATACTCCCACTTAAAATACCAACAGTCATTTTCATAACAACTAAAATAGCTGCAACAGAAGTGGAAACGACAGTAGCTTTTTTCTCTAAACGCATTAATATCCTTTTTATTTTGGATACAATTATATTCAAATAAATATATTATAGTGATTAAAATGAACTTAGAAGATTTAAGAAAAGATAGACAAAAATGGATGACTTGGAAAAACATAGCTCCACTTCGTAGTGCTCTTGACTCATTAGAAGACGTAGAGTGCGAAGTAGAACTTGGTGATGTTGTCAAACTCTCGGGAGAGTTTGAGCAAGAGAGCATAAAAACTACGGCAAAACTTCTTATGCCTTGGAGAAAAGGTCCATTTGAGATAGGTGAAACCTTTATAGATACGGAGTGGCAGAGTAATATAAAGTACAATCTGCTTCGTCCCCACTTCAATCTTAAGGATAAAAGAGTCGCAGACATAGGGTGTAATAACGGCTACTATATGTTTCGTATGCTTGAGGATGAGCCAAAAGCTTTAGTGGGGTTTGACCCATCCCCTGTTTACAAAACACAGTTTGATTTTATAAACAAGTTTGTAAAGAGCGATATTGTTTATGAGCTTTTAGGCGTTGAGCATGTTGAGTATTATGAAGAGAAGTTTGATACTATTTTCTGTCTTGGTGTTTTGTATCATAGAAGCGATCCAGTTATGATGCTCAAACAGCTCTATAGAGGTCTTGACAAACAAGGTGAAGTGATACTAGATACTTTTTTTATTGTGGGTGAGGGTGAGATGTGTTTATGTCCAGAGTCAAGTTACTCTAAAATACCAAATATCTACTTCGTACCAACGATAGGAGCTTTGAAAAACTGGTGTCTTCGTGCTGGTTTTTCATCTTTTGAGCTTCTTGAGACATCTATAACAGAGCCAACCGAACAGAGAAAAACCGAGTGGATAGAGGGACAGTCTTTAGAAGATTTCCTTGATCCAAATGATAGTACAAAAACGGTTGAGGGCTATCCAGCTCCCGCAAGAGTGTATGTAAGACTAATAAAGGATAAAAAATGATGGAAATAGCTGATAATGAAAAAGAAGAACTAGAGATAGACTATGAAGAAACAGAAGAGGTTTTAATAAGAACTCACGAGAGAATAAATCTGGACCTATGTGGAGAGGTGATTCTCATGGAGCGAGGCTATGTAGAGACGAGGCTTACTACAACGTCTGAAATGGTTGCAGATAGTATAGGTTTAATTCATGGTGGGTTTATATTTGGCGCGGCGGATTATGCAGCTATGCTTGCCGTAAATGAAAGAAACGTTGTTCTCGTTGCAAGTAATTCTCAGTTTCTTTCTCCAGTAAAATTTCATGATGAAGTGGATTTTAAAGCAAGAGTTCGCCATCAAGAAGGTCGTAAAAGAAATGTTTACGTTGAAGGATTTGTTTTAGACATCAAAGTGTTTGAAGGTGAATTTAAAACAGTTATAACTGACAGACATGTTTTAAAGCTCAAACTTTTAGATGATGAAGAGGATAACTCAACTATATAGAACTATTTTTCATATTTTTATCATCTGTGGATAAATTGATAGATGATGGACGTTACTTTAAGACACCCTAGTTAGGTTTTTTTCTTTTTTTTAAAAAACTTGATTAATATAATTTTTAATTATTCTATTGGTGCACTTAAGCCCCTTAAATAGGGGTTTTTGTTTAAAAATCACAAAAATGTGACGGTTGAAACAGCAATAAACATAAGATGCAGTTATGATTATGAAAATAAAATATAAATTTCTTAATCATTAATCTTTATCTTTAAGTTTTAAGTAATATTATAAATTGTAATATTTTTCAGAGCGAAAATCATTGATGGTTTGAGTTATAATCAATAAGGGGATTAAAAATGAATATGAATCGTAGAGATGCTATGAAAATGGGTGCATTAGGCGTTGCAGCAGCAGCGGCAACAACAGTTACTGGTTGTGGGTCAGAAGGGGCTAAACCAGCCGAGGCTACAGCTGTTGGGACAGCAGCTAAAAACATTATTGGGAAACATAAAGTAGTCGTAATCGGTGGTGGGTTTGGTGGACTCGCAGTAGCAAATAATTTAATGAAAAAAAATAGAGATTTAGACCTTTTAGTCATTGAGAAAAATGACACGTTTATGTCTTGCCCAGTTTCAAATACGTACTTAGGAAAGCTAGAGGGCATGGAGCTTGGGACTTTTGTGTTTGATTATGCGCAACCTGTAGAAAAACATGGTTATAAAATGCTTAAGTCTGAAGTAGTGGGAATCAATCGTGCTGCAAAACAGATAGATACAGCACATGGTACTGTAGAGTATGAAACATTAGTACTCTCTCCGGGTATCGCTTATGATTATGAGGGACAGTTTCCTACATGGTCTCAAGAGAAAATTGCACAAGTAAAACGCACGGCTCCTGGTGCTCTTGTTCCAGGTTCTGAACACGTTGCTTTAGAGC
The DNA here is from genome assembly GCA_034659455.1 of Campylobacterota bacterium. GTDB lineage: Bacteria > Campylobacterota > Campylobacteria > Campylobacterales > Sulfurimonadaceae > Sulfurimonas. The sequence continues at coordinate 11,586 of JAYEHI010000042.1, forward strand.
GTCAACTTAGAGATATGGATGATGGTGATGTTATCATTACTGTTCCTTCTGGTAAGTTTCGTTGTCCTCCAGCTCCATTTGAGAGAGCATGTATGATAGCCGCTTATATGAAAAAAGAGGATATTCAAGGGAAAGTAATCATGCTTAACCCATCAAATAAAATAGCAAAAGGTGCTGCATTTAAAGAGGCTTGGAATGAGTTATATGGCGATAGAATAGTTCATATGGATTATGCGACGATACAAGATGTTGATCCAAAAGCTAAAACACTTACGTATCTTCAAAAAGTACCTGGAGAGGCCGAGTTTGATGAAACTGTAACTATCTCTTATGAAGTTCTAAACCTTATTCCAACAAATAAGGCTAATCCAGTAGTTGAAATGGCGGGGTTAGAAACAACAGATGACGCTTTTCATAAAGTACTTATGAATGGTTGTACATTTCAAACTAAAACAGACGCTGATGTTTATGCAGTTGGTGATGTTGTTGGTCATGCTATTCCACCTAGTGGTCAGACGGCAGTATGGGCTGGAAAGCAGTGTGCGGCTGAGATAACGGCAAAACTTCAAGGTAAGACGTATGAGCTTCCAGTTCAGACAAAGACGGTAAATGCAGGTAATGTATGTTACTCAATGGTTGGAGACAATCCAGAAGAGGGAATCATGGTAACACATGACTTCTCATGGACTGGAAAGACCATCAAAGGAAAAGGGCATGTGCCTAAAGACGCTAAAACTGGTAAGTTTCGTTCAAAAGGAACGGCAAAAGCACTTCGTGATTGGTACTCTGGAATCATGGGTGACCTCTTTAGCTAGAGTCAGTAAAAAAGGGGCTTTGCCTCTTTTTGAACTTTTTTAAACTTTATGTAAGGGCTATATATAGTTTTTATCTGAATTTTATATAGAATGTAATGAGGAGATATTATGGATAGAAGAAATTTTTTGAAGATAGTTGGTGTTGGTGGTGCGGTAGTCGCTTTTTCACCAAATAGCGTTTTAGGAGAGCTTCGAGCAGATGATGGAAGACTATTTACCGCATATGAAAAAGTACAGCTAGTAGATGCAGATGGGGCTCCGCTCAAAGCGAGTTCACTTAAACAAGAGCAAAACTATGTTTTTAATTATCCTTTTGTGGGTACACCATCTATACTTTTAGATTTAGGAGAAGAGACTTCTAAAGACGTAAAACTTACATCTGAAGATGGCGAAGAGTATATCTGGAAAGGTGGAGTCGGTTCTAAAGGAAGTATAGTTGCCTATAGTGCCATATGTTCGCATCAACTCGCTCACCCAACACCAGATGATAGTTTCTTGCAGTATCTGCCACGTGGTGGAAAAACTATGGCTTGTAACGAGAGTGGAGTGATGGTCTGTTCTTCTCACCTTTCGGCTTTTGATGTTAAGCAAGGCTGTAAACAGATAGCTGGACCTGCCGAACAAGCACTTGCTACTATTATAATAGAGATAGCTGAAGATGACACTCTATGGGCTTCAGCTGTTTTAGGTCCCGATAAGTTTCATGACTACTTTAAACGCTACAAGCCGGAGATGAAAAAGTACTATGGCGGAAAAAGAAAAGCGAAAAAAACTGTAAAAGGGACAGCAGAGACATTGGCTCTTAACGAGTACACGAAAGAGATTATTCAATACTAAGGAGAAAAAATGAAAATAATTATAAGTAGCGTGATAGCGACACTCTTAACAAGCTCTCTCTTTGCGGGAAATGTTACAGAACAGTCGCGTTTAGCATCTGATATGAGAAGTATGCTCAGTGCAGTAGTTGATATGCAAAGAGCAGGGTTTTACTCAAATAAGTTGGGAGTTAAGGAGTCTACACAACGTTTGATAGGGAGTTTAGATTCTCTTATTACTACAGATGCAAAGCTCTATCTTCCAGACGATCAAGCAAATGCGGGAAAGTTTGCAAAAAAGAGAGCTAAGATGATTAAAATGTATGCTGAAGATCTTGTTGTCTCAATCGATGCACAAGATTACAATGAAGCTATGGAAGACTACTCTCAAATCCTTAGACAGTGCACCTCTTGTCACTCTCGCATACGCGATAGAGTTTGGAAATAATCTAACTTATAAGAGTTTTTTACTTACTCGCCGTAAGTAGAAACACTCCAAAATCTCTTTGTGGTTTTTTTATAGTGTTGATATTTTCAAATACGACATCCTTAAAACCACACTTCTTGACTATATCACAGAGTTCCTCAGCGTCAAAACCAAAATGATACACACCACTGTTCTCAGAATGAAAAGTTCCATCTTCACTCTCTAAGTCTGCTATGGCTAAAAACCCATTATCGTGAATATTTTTATATATAGAGTTGAAAAAAGCTTCTAAATTCTCAACATGATGGAGAGTCATAGAGCTAACAACACCATCAAACATCATCTCTAATGGCTTTTTTACTATATCTTGATGTAGAGGCACTATGCTTAAATCATCGGAATTTTTCTCTTTGAGTTTTGCAAGCATTGACTCAGATGTATCCAAGCCATAAACTTTGTGAGTAAGTTTAGCTATCTCAAAACCCAAAAGTCCCGTGCCTACACCGAAGTCTAATACACTCATCTTACTCTCAAGTGTTACTCTTTTTGTGATGGCATTGGCAATGGTTTTTGCACCATTGACTCGGATGTCGCCTTTGTCCCAGTCTTGTGCTTTTTTTTCAAAATGATCTTTCATGATTTATCTCCTATAGAGTTGCTATCCAGTAGTCCGCGTTTTTTTGTTCTTGTTTTATAGTTGTCGTATTTCCATGCCCTGGGTAGATTGTTTTGTCATACTCTATGAGTTTAAACTTTTCTAGGGAGTTTTTCATATCTTTAGGTGAAGAGTATGGAAAATCAGTTCGACCGATACTTCTCTCAAAAATAAAATCACCACTAAACATGGCGTCTTCTATCTCTATGGTAGAGCAACCCGGACAGTGGCCAGGGAAGTGACGAAACTTCACTTTCACTCCATCAAAGTCTAACTCTTCATCACCAACTACTTCTATATCTGGAGTTGATGGTGGAAGACCCTCTACCCACGATGAGTCTTGGAGTAAGTGCACATCGCCTTTTGGTGTGTAGAGTTTAACGCCTAAATCGTTTTGGAGTTCATCGTTTGACCAAACATGATCAAAGTGTCCATGTGTGTTTAAGATAGCGACAGGATTTGTCACATTTGCTTTTACCCACTCGGTGGCATTTACTCCCGGGTCTATTATGAAGTCTTTTCCATCAATGCTTGCAATGTAGCAGTTAGTTTGATAAACGCCCATAGGCTGAACTTTTATAGTCATATTCATCTCTTTTTTAGACGGATTATAGCATTATATGCTTATGAATTTTTATAAAGAATTAGAGTTAATCCTCCAAACTAACACTCCGACAAAAAAGATAGAACATTTTGAGAAGTTTTATGAAGCATATAAAAGTGGCTTGGTGAGTTTTGAAGAGAGTTATCAAGCAGTTTCCTTTCAAACGCCATCATATAGTCATATATGTCAAGTTATACCTCCTCAAGATGTACCTAAACGCAGCAACCTTACCTCAAAAGAGGGACAGATAAATTTAATCCATGCAATAGCCCATATAGAGTACTCAGCAATTGATTTAGCACTTGATGGGGCTTATAGATTTGAAAGTATGCCAAAAGAGTATTATGACGATTGGTTAGAGGTTGCGGATGATGAGATACGACATTTTCTTTTATTAGAAAAACTTCTAAAGGAGCTTGGAGCCACTTACGGAGATGTTGAAGTGCACAATGCACTCTTTGAAGCTTCACAAAGAACAGTGACTTTAATTGAACGCATGGCGGTAGTACCACGTTATCTCGAAGCAAATGGTCTTGATGCTACTCCTATGATACTCACAAAGCTAAATAAACTTCCAAAAAGCGATATGATAGAGAAGATAATCAAAACACTAGGAATAATATTAGAAGAAGAGGTAGATCACGTAAAAAAAGGCGATGTTTGGTTCAACTATGCTTGTGAAAAAGAGGGTGTTTCAACCGATGTCTATTTTGAAATAATTGATAAGTATTATCCACAAGGGTTTCTTCGCCCTAAAAACTTAAATCTAGAGGCGAGAAAAGAGGCGGGTTTCTCTTGTAGTGAACTGAACTTTATGGCTAAAAAAGAGGTCTGTTAGATTACTCAATCTTCTCGTTTTTAAAGTGATAAAACTTGGCGTTTAAGTACTTTGAGACGCTCATGCTCTCATCATCAAACCAATCAGCATTATTCCCAAATCTACAAGCATCTACTGCATTGTTAAGCTTTTTGAAGTTGTTGACCTTTTTTTCTCTAGGCACAAAATCTTTATCATTGTGACAATCCATAC
>JAYEHI010000043.1:0-3303 GCA_034659455.1 Campylobacterota bacterium
ATGCAGAAGATTTTTATCATGATGCCAAAAGCTTTGATGCGTCAATGATGCAGTTTGTAGTTATAGCTGAAATGATTGAAAAACTTTCTGATGATTTTAAACTTTCACATGATGAGGTAGAGTGGCAGAAGATAAAAGATTTCAGAAACATTATCGCACACAACTACTTCGGAATAGACCCAGATGGGAATGAGAAATATGTTACAATTATAAAACTTAAAATTTAAGGATATGAATATGCAGTTAACCATTGATGTTAAAGATTCTGCTCTTGAGAAAATTATGTATTTTTTAAATCATTTAAAAGCTGATGTAAAAATCATTAGTAAAGTAGATACCAATGAGTTAAATATTGAAAAAGTATCCACTACGGATGATGATTTTAAGTTCATAGCTGATGGAAGAGAAGAGCGAAAAAAAAATCCAGAAAACTATGGAAGATTTGAAGATATAGACTGGAACTGATGTAAAAAAAATGACAAACAGAGATGGATATAGACTTAGAGTTGGGAACTATAGATTTATATATGACGTAGTGGATGAAGAACTCATTATCTACATGGAAGACGCAAACAACAGAGGAGATATTTACTAAAATGCTAAAAAAACTACTACTAAGCACACTGCTAACGCTAAGCTCTTTTGCTTACGAGATAATCATAGACGAAACGCTAGAAACTCCACAGCAGGAGCGGGGAGCTACTTTTACGAGAGATGATGCCAAAGAGGTCGTTGTCAATGACAAAACAGGACTAATGTGGCAAGATGACAGTCGAGCGAAAAGTGTCAAAAGAGAGTGGGAAGGTGCAAAGAATTATTGTCAGAGCCTAAACCATGCTGGATTTGACGACTGGTACTTGCCAAGCATAAGCGAGTTGGAAACTCTTATAGATACTACAAAGGTAAATCCAGCTATAAGAGACGGATTTAAAAATGTTACTTCTAGCCTTTATTGGTCTTCGTCGCCGGATGTTTCTTTCTCTAAGAGTGCTTGGTATGTGAACTTTAAGTATGGCAGTTCCTACTACAACAGTAAGACAAATGAGAATTATGTCAGGTGTGCTAGGGCAGGACAATCTGATACTTCGAACTTTGACTCTTTAGTCTCAAAACTGATAGAGCAAGAGCTGAGTAGCATACCAAAACCACCAAAAGAGCTGAAACTCAAAAGGGGTGAGTTTGAGACTACCGCGGAGTTTAAGCAAAGAGTAGAAGAAACTAAGAAAAAAAGCAGGAGTGAAATAGAAAAATACAAAAACAATTTCGCTAGTGCAAAACAAAAAGCAAAATCCAAAGCGATACAAAAAGCCCTGCAGATGACTTGGGGAAAACCACTGCTTTCAAACCTGCAATACGATGCAGACAATGGCTACTTCATAGCAGATATCTCGTTTGAGGCAAAAAAAGGCTTTAAGAAAAAAGTAGCCATAATGGTACCTAGAAAAAACGCAAGAGACTTTAAAAGAGATTTTAACTCTCTGAAACCTCAGGCTATCTTTGACTACGATGGCGAGAGTGTAAAACTCAAAGATATACGAGTACCATATAAGAAGAGAAGCTACGTAGCTCTTTTTACGGACTTAAATATTGACGATACTAGAGTTGCTGTAAACATTCATAACGACATAAACCTAGATACAACTCTAGCCTCTTCAAGCATAACTGTTGCAAAAAACTCCATAAGCACTTTTGATGCAAGCAAGCTTAACAACTTCAACGAACTCAATCAACTTCTCAGTAAGTCAAAAGCGGCAAAACAGGACAAACACAAATGGCTCTTCGTAGTGGGTATCGAGCAGTATGAGTACACGGACAACATCAGCTACGCTAAACGCAGTGCGGAGATGTTTGTAAAAACGGCTCAAAAAAGACTCGGCGTCCCAAAACAGAACTCTTATGTGATGATAAACGCAAATGCCAGCGGAACGAAGATAAAGACAAATATGAAAAAACTGCTTCGTAGAGTCAAAAAAGGGGACACGATTTACTTCTACTACAACGGTCATGGCGTTCCCGTTCCAAGCCTTAAAAACGCTCCATTTATGTTAAGCGTAGATACTGAGCCAGACTTTATAGCAGACGAGAAGTTCTTTAGCCTGCAAAACATCTACTCAAAACTAAGCGACTCAAAAGCTTCTAAGGTAGTAGCAGTTGTAGATAGCTGTTTCTCAGGAGTAACAGATGGCAAGGCAGTCTTAAAAGGCATAGCAGCAACAAAGATGGTAGCAAAGTCGGTTAGTTTTGACAAAGAGAAGATGGTAGTTCTAAGTGCAGGAAAAGCTCATCAGTACTCAAACGGATTTAAGAGAAAAGGGCATAGACTTTTTAGTTTTTATATCATGAAAAACATCATAGAGGGAGAGACAAAGATAAAGTCTCTCTATAAAGATACAAAAACCCAAACATACGAAACTTCTATGCAGGAGTATGGCGATGGCAGAACGCAAGAGCCAACTGTAGAGGGTAACTTTAGGATGCAGTTGTAGGATGAAGATATGATGTTTTTTGGATATAATAAACAAAAACATCAGGAGTTAGATATGCAGATAGCAGTAAATTTTCAAAATGACACGATAGCGCAAAAAGTTTTGTGGTTGCTAGAGCATTTTCAAAATGATGGTGTTGAAGTTATCAAACTTGACAATACAGAGAGTGAAGTCATTAACAGTTTTAGAGATGGACTCAAGGAAATAGAGCTTGTAAAGCAAGGGAAATTAACTTCAAGACCTGTTCAAGACTTTTTAAATGAACTTTAAAATTGAGACAATTCCTAGGTTTGAAAAAGATGTTAAAAAATTAAAGAAAAAATTTCCTAAAATTAAAAATGATCTAGTTGATTTGATGGGTATGTTATCATTAGATCCAGAAATAGGCATACACTTAGGTGAAAACATATTTAAAGTCAGGTTTCCAAACTCTTCTATACCCACTGGGAAAAGTGGAGGCTTTAGAGTCATCACTTACTATAAAGCTGATGATATTTTGTACCTAGTTACTATCTATTCAAAAACCGAACAAGATAATGTTTTAACAGAGAAACTAAAGGACATTGTTCTAAAAGAGATTGTAAGATGAAAATATTTTTACTCGCGTTTACCTTAGTAACGACACTTTTTGCAAACCCTGCATGGTACTTTAATGTACAGAAAACTAAGGCAAATAGTTATATAGGGTATGGAAGTGGCGTTGATGAAGTAAGCGCTAAGCAAAATGCGCTCAACGACATCACCTCACAAATATCTGTGAGTGTAAATACCTCTTTAAAACAGAGTCAAAAAGTTCTAAATGGAAAACTCCAAAGTA